>CAUPHX010000148.1:0-8145 GCA_963511125.1 uncultured Deefgea sp.
CAATATTGTCGACCATGTCTTCAAATTCTTCGAGTTTGAAGGCTAAGTGATTGAGTAATAAAGGTTCAATCGAGCGCCATTCGATGTGTTCAAATTGTTTTACATTCATTTTGAGGATGTGTTCTGCCAAGCTGGCAATTGCAATCAGCGTGCAGATGTGGTGCCACTCGGATTCTTCGCCGTGTTTAAATAGGCTGTAGTCATGGTGATTTAAAATCGCCAATTGGGTGTCTTCGGGCAAATACCAAGTTCGGCTGAGTAAGTAGCCTACGACATTATGGCTGGTTTGATGTCGGCGATTTTCTAACTCAGTAAATTCTTGTCGTGACATCCGTTCGCCGCGCTCCAGTGTTTCCATGTAATTGGCGAAACGACCCGACATCAAAACTTGGCCACAGTTATGAAACAAACCAAAGGTATAGGCTTCCGCGCTGTCGATACCATGAACGTTCTCGCTGAGTGTCGCTGCAATCATCGCCATCCGATTGGCGCTATCCCAAAAAAAATCCATGTTGGTGTTGCTGCCGCTGAGTACTTGCCGCAGGACAACCCCTTCGGTGATATTACAAATATTCCGTAAGCCCAGTAGTTTTAACGCCTCATTGACCGAATGAATGCGTTTAGTGAGTTGATAAAACGGCGAGTTCACCGTTTTTAGCATGGCCGCAGAGAGTGTTAGGTCGCTATTGATGAGACGAGCGATTTCATCAAAATCGGGATCGTCCGAATCTTGTGCGGCCTTAATGGTGGTGATCACTCCAGGCCGAGTTGGAATAACCATGCTTTTAAACAGAGCGTCTGATTCAACTTGGGGGATGTCGCGCAACATAGTGAGCTGGCTTTTATCAATGAATTGATTCAGTGTAGGTGATGGCAAAAAAAATACGGCATTAAAGTCGATGAGCGAAAGTTTTGGCCCAAGGCAGCCCTGTCTTGCATCGTTGTCTTGCCTTACCGCACGTGTTGTACTGTCTGCAGCTTCGACGCCTTGCCATAAAACGGTTGCACACGCATTTATGCCGTATTTTTTTGCTATTTATTTACCAAAGTATTTGGCGTGAATTTTTTGGTAAGTGCCGTCCATTTTGATGCCTGCAAGCCCCGCGTTGAGATCATCTAAGAGTTTTTTGTTGCCCTTACGAACGGCAATGCCATATTGCTCGACCGCAAAGCTGGAATCATCGACAAGGCGAAATTTTTGGCCTGGATTATTGATCAAATAGTTTTTTACCACGGCATTATCTGCCACCACGGCACTCACGCCACCATTGGCTAGTTCGGAAAGTGCCAAGGTGATATTTTCGTAGCGGCGAATGTCTGGGTTGGTTTTGCCAAATTGTTTTTGCGCGACGGTGTCGCCCGTGGTGCCATTTTGTACGCCGACTTTCTTACTTTTTAAGTCGATTAGTCGTTTAACTGGGCTACCTTCTTTGACAACGATCAGTTGTTTGGCATCAAAGTAAGGCGCAGAAAAGTCCATGCTTTTTTGACGTTCTGGTGTGATCGTCACGGCGGCGATCACAATGTCGCGCTCACCATTGTTGAGGCTGGCAAATAAGCCCTCCCAAGGGGTGTTATGTAGTTTGATCTTGATGCCTTGTTTGGCTGCGATCGCACTGATGATGTCAGCGTCAAAACCAACGATTTCTAGTTTTTTATTCAGCGATTCGAATGGTGCAAAAGTCGCATCAGTGGCTGCGGTATAGGTTTTTTCAGCCATAGCCGTGCTGGAGATGAGGCCAATCGCGAGGCAAACTGCTAGTTTTCTAAGCATGGGAGAACTCCATTTGACGTGTGTTGTCGAGCAGAGTGCGCCTCTTGGTCTGCAGGGTCAATGCGAGAAAACCCGCAATGTTCTTACAGTTATGCATTTATACTTACGATGACGTGCTTATAAATTAGCGTGCGCTTTAATGTGGTTAACAATCGCTTTAAGCCCATTGCCGCGACTGGCGGATAAAAATCGTTGCAACCCTAGCTCGTTTAACCAAGCTGAAAAATCAAATGCGTTAATTTCAGACGCAGTTTTGTTGTGATACGCAGCCAAGATCAGTGTCAACAACCCTTTGATGATTTTTGAGTCGCTATCGGCGGCGATTTGGAAGCGATTGTTGTTGCCGCCCCTGTCAAAATCCAATCTTAGCCAAAGCCACGCTTGACTTTCACAGCCACTGACGCGATGTGCTTCATCGCGCTGTTCAGTGGGCCACTCAGGAAGCGCTTTGGCTAGCTGCACCAAAAGGCGATTTTTTGCCTCCCAGCCTTGTGCGTGCGATAGGCGTTCGCTCAAATTTTCAAGGCTGATTTCAGTGCCAAAGGGATGGGTGGGTAGATTTGTCATTCACTTAGCATCTCTATCGTGTCGTTGAGTGCCGCCAAAAATAAGCTAACATCTTGGCTCGTGTTATAGGCTGCAAATGAAGCGCGCAATGTGCCTGATATACCTAGGGTATGTAATAGCGGCTGAGCGCAGTGGTGACCTACGCGCACGGCAATACCCTTATGATCTAAGAATTGCGCCACATCATAAGGATGGACGCTGGCAAAGGTCATCGAAGTGATTGCGGCTTTTTCTGGGCTTTGACCATGAATAGTAATACCAGCTAAGTCAGCAAGCCCTTGTTCTAGTTGTTGTCGCAACTGAATTTCATGCGCCAGTAGGGCGGGGCGATCCAGGCACGTAAGCCAAGTGAGGGCTGCACCAAGGCCCACGGCCTGCGCAATGGGCGGCGTACCGGCTTCAAATCGATGAGGCGCTGCGGCGTAAGTGTTACCTGAAAACGAAACGGTCTTTATCATCTCGCCACCGCCTTGCCATGGCGGCATGCTGTTTAGGGTATTGCTCTGCGCCCAAAGTACGCCAATACCTGTGGGGCCATACACCTTGTGCCCAGAAAAAACATAAAAGTCAGCGCTGAGTTCTTGCACGTCGATTGTTAAGTGTGCGACCGCTTGTGCGCCATCGACCAAGACTTTGGCACCAACACGATGGGCTTGCTGGCAAATCCATTGAATCGGCTGAATGCTGCCAATCGCATTCGACACATGGCTAATCGCAACCAGCTTGGTTTTGTTCGACAGCAGGCTGGAAAAATGGTCAAGATCAACTACGCCCTGTGGATTGAGCTGGATGATCTTCAAAACGACACCCGTTCGCTCGGCCAGCATTTGCCACGGTACGATATTGGCGTGATGCTCTAGTGTCGACAGGATGATTTCATCGCCCGCCTTGAGTCTGCTGCCCCAAGCTTGGGCGACTAAATTGATCGCTTCGGTGGTGCCGCGCGTAAAAACAATCTCCTCAACACGAGGCGCGTTAATAAATTGCGCCACAATTTGCCGCGCCCCCTCAAATGCATCGGTTGCCGCCGTCGCCAAACGATGCGCCCCTCGATGGACATTTGAATTGTGATTTTCGTAATAAAACCGCTCCGCATCGAGCACACACCGCGGCTTTTGCATCGTCGCCGCGTTATCTAAATAAATTAGATCGGGGTGATTGTCGAAAATCGGAAATTGTTTTTTGAGGGCGATTGCATCAAACATAAGATTTGCATCAAGAAGAGCTGGCAGCTTGGACTCGCAATTGTATAATGCGCCATGCCCTATAAACAGCCTATTTCCATATTACTCGTCATTCATACTCCCGATTTACAGGTTTTGCTATTGGAACGGGGTGATTTTTCTGGCGCTTGGCAATCGGTGACCGGCAGCTGCGAGGTGGGTGAAGCGCTCATCGACACGGCGCGCCGCGAATTATTCGAAGAAACCGGATTGGTCGTGGCCAATGAGCAAATTGTCGATTGGCAGCAAAGCATCGATTTTGAAATTTTCGAACGCTGGCGCCACCGTTACGCACCCGGCGTAACGCACAACACCGAGCATGTGTTTAGCGTGCAAGTGCCGGCTGATAGCGTCATCACCATCGCCCCGCGTGAACATACGCAATACTGCTGGACGAGCATAGAAGACGCTATCGCAAAAGTATTTTCCCCTTCTAACGCTGCAGCGCTCAGTCAACTGCCAAGTCAGTGCGGCTCGCCCTGATTCACTCCGTCTGAATCGGGTTTAAATCCATAGCCCCCAAAGCAAAACGCAAGCCCAATAAACCACGCCAACGATGAGAGCACGTTGGATGCGTTTTTGGCTGCCTGAAATTTTCAGATTCAGTGTGCCTAGACGTGTGGTCTTTTCGCATGCTCTAAGAGGTCGGGTGATTTGTGTTATGCAATGAACGCCGTAAGTACGCCCCAAGATCAAAGCCCCGATTTTGAGTCGGGGCTTTGGGTCGTGATTGTTGGGTAGTGAAAATACCGCTCAGCGAATGAACGGTTTTTTCGTCTGGCTGGTAACTACATATTGTTAAATGTAAATGTCGTCGTACTGCCAGGGCTTAGTGCTGTAGGGCCTTGTAAAACTGCGGACTGTCTGCTGTTTTTGCAGCTAATTTTGGCACTAGGGTTTGGCCCGGTAATCGTACAAGTGGCACCATAATTTCTTGTCGACACTTCAACGTTTCCTGTTGGATTTGTAGACCAAGATACACTGCCACAATCGGCATCGACCAAGGTTGGGATGCTGCATGTTGTTGAATCTTTATAATTGTTGGTTTTGTCGCTGGTAAATGACATATTTACAACCACAGCAATTACAGCTTTGGGTAGTGGTGTTGGCGTTGGTGTTGCCACTGCTGTTGGTAATGGCGTTCCTACTGGTGTTCCGACTGGCGTTGGCGTCGGTGTTGGCACTGCGGTTGGCACCGCCGTTGTTTGCGCTAAGCTAATATTGAATCCAGTTTGGGCAGCTGTGAAACCTGTTGAAGGGCTACTCATCGGGCCTGCCCATGCTGTACCACCGTTACCGTCTTCAATTTCACATTGTGCGTATATTTGCTTTGCGGTCTCTCCTGATTTTAAATAGCAGGCGTATTTTGAGGTGAGTACCCCAATGCCAGATAATAAATTCGGGCTACAGCGGCGAGGTTTATAGCTGGTGTTTATTGCACCATTAATTAATGGATTGATATTTGGATTAATCGCCGTTGCGTCATAAGTGACTACATTGTTTCCATTGGTTTTTGTCCCAAATGAAGTAATTTCATCAGTATCATGATTTGGCCGAGTAGAATTGAAATCACCGAATCTTAATTCGCAGACGCTATGAGTCGTTGTACTGTTTGGAGTCCATGTTAACGTGCCTTCAACAAACATTACTTCAGTCCAAAAGCTGGAGTTTAAAGCATCAGCTGTTGAGGTTCCGTCGTAATTAAAGTTATACCCATCAGTCGGCGAGATATAGTAGCGAGGGACGGTATCGTTTGGGCCCTTAAATTTAACGATAACATCGCGGCCCCAGGATTGTTCTTTCTTCCAGTCTTTAATAGTTGCGATCGGTGAGCTACTTGCTCCGGCTGTGTAGGCTAAGTTGGCAAAATCAAGTTGGTCGAATTTAGAAATATATGACACGAGCTCAACGCTTTTAGCCATATTGAAACGATCAGTCCAAGACACGACAACCTTAACCAAGCGCTCATTGCTGACGGGGCCATTGGCAATGCTCCAGGTGCGGTTATAGCTGGCAGATTGGTCTGTGATGGTATCTGTGTTAGCTGTAGCTGTAACCTGCGGTAAATTATTAAAGCCAGCGCGTCGTAATTGCTCCATTTTTTGTTTGGCATAAAAATCGCCAATGGCTTTTTCTTTACTTAAACTACCTTGCGATAACATCGTCGTTTGAAAACTCGCTAATGCTAATAAACCGCTGGAGAAAACCACCAAGGCAACTAACATTTCTAATAAAGAAAAGCCAAGGTGATATTTTATGCTCGATGCTGAATGATTGCGCATGATCGTGCTCCTAATTAAGAACCATTTTTCCAGTCGTGCCACGATCCGCTTTGCATCGTAAACCCAGCATTGACCGTGAGTGAGTTATCCAAGATATTTTTATCATAAAGAATGGTGAAGTTACCATTGCCGCTAATTGCACCGCCGGCCATTAATGCACCATTAATAGTGGGGCTGCCATTGACCTGTAAACTGCCGGCTACATACAACATGCCATTGATTTCTGGGCTGCCATTGATGGTCATAGCGCCAGTAACGATGATAATGACCGGTTCACTGACGGTGCCATAAGTCTTATTGCCTAAATCGGGACTGTTGGCATCCACCCATATAATCTTGCCGCATGATTTATTTCCCGAGCTGCAGCTGGCATTGGTCATATTGCCATCGCCGAGTGATTGCGAAGAGAATGTGCCGCCTGCTGGGATGTAAGTATTGCTGGCGGCCCGTACCTCACTGGGAGATATACCAAATGCGTATTCAAAATAATCGGAAGTGGGTGGGACTGGCGTGGGAGCTGGAGTAGTACCCGGTGCCGGAGTGGGAACTGGAGCTGGAGTGGGAGGCAAAGTACCATTCATCGCGCCAAGGCTGGAATCAGTGGTTGAAATTCCGCCGTATAAACCATTACCATTTGAGGCCGCGCAGCCAGCGCCTTGTAAATTATTGGTGGTGGTCAGACCAAGCCCTGCTCTGCCTGCAAACCCACCATTGCCCGAAGAATTTTGCACGCAAATTGACCCTGTGACTGCAATATTACCAGGGGAAGACATCGCATCGGGCGGCATTTTTTTGAAAAATGGTGAGGGTGAAATTTGCGTGATAATGGTTTTTTTGTTGCAAGCGGCATCAGTTAAGCAGCCCGCTTTGCCGCCGGTACTGGTGATGATAATCGGCGCGGTGGTATTGGCACGAGTCATGATGACTGAATACGCCATTCCTGAAGTGGAGAGCGCTGTTTCGGGTAATGTATAGCAGGACGCCGGTGAGGTAGCGTCACATAAGTTGCCAACATCAATTAAATTATTCGCGCTCATAATGACGCTGCGCGCAGTGTCGTCATTTAATTTAGCCAATACATCATTTAAGCCGGCTTCGGCGGCTTCGAATGCTTTGCTTGATCTGGATTGATTGCTGGTATTGATGACTTCAGCAATCGTTGCCGCATTTAAGTAAAACGCCGTGATGGTCATAATCAGTAATGCCACCATTGCCGTTAATAATGAAGCCATGCCGCGTTGATTTTTCATGTTGATCCCCTAAGCGCAAGTGGCGGTATAAGTGGGGGTGGAATGCCTAACTTCATCATTGCGAACCCTGATCGTTTCTACCAGCGTGGTTTTGACTGAAGCATCTTTAAGCAATTCTGCAGAGATGCTGATTTGAACTTCTCTGATGCATAAAACATCGTTGCTGTTTGGGATCGCAATAGCAGTAGGTGTAAGTGAGAGTGTTAGGTTGGTTATTTTGACCGATTTGGGGTCGGTAATGGTTTGCCAGCCGCTAGTGATTGAGTTGTCTAAGCAGTCATCTTTTGTGGTGGGGTAGCCCAGCACAATGGCATTGTTGACTAATGCATAGCCGAATTTTTCTGAAGAGGATGGGACATTGTTTGTTGTAACTCCGTCTCTGTCATAGGAAAAAATAATGCAATTACCGGCAGTAACGGTCATGGGCCAATTAGGGTGTGCATACGGATTGCTCATACTGCTTGGTGGTGTGCTAGGGCAGTTAGCTGGGGTTGGACTTGTTGGTATCATGCAATTTGAATTGCTCCAATATCCGGCTCTGCGCAGGTCTTCAGCCATTATGTTCATCGCAGCTTTGGTTTCTTGACTCAGTTTTAATGAGTCAATTGCCGTCTTATTAAATGCCATATTATTGCTCATTAACGTGAGAATACCGGATAAAACAAACAGACCAATGACCATCGCGATCATCAGCTCAATTAAGGAAAAGCCCCGCTGTAATTTGCTTAGCATGTTGAATAGCCTCCTAAATAGGTGGTGCCTGCGGGTGAACAGTGTGAGACCGCGCCAGTCGTCGATAAATTAACGGTGGCTTCTTTGCCTCTGGCAGAAACGAGTGTGATCGTAGGCGCGCTTGCGCCACCTTTAGGATCAAGCACACTGCGTACAGGATCAAAAAATTGCCCGTCAAGCGTGCTGCCAGTTTTAACGCTAATCCCGCTGAAATCCGTGGCTTGGATTTTTGCGGTAGTGCAGGTGGTACTACTGCAGTCGCATGCTGTGGCGGTATTGATACCTAGACACCAATTACTCGTCGACGTGTTGACATC
>CAUPHX010000149.1:0-8106 GCA_963511125.1 uncultured Deefgea sp.
TCACCTGAAATCACCCCAAAGCCCCGCGCTCGTTCACCGGCTTTTTTCGCCAACAAAATCGCATTCAGTCCCATTAAATTAATTTCAAAGCAGCTCACGACAACGACTTTGACTTCTTCGTGAATCAGAACCGATTGCTGTAATGCCTCTACGCCACTATTTTCTTTTTTCATTTGGCGCCTCGATAAAAATAGTCAGCTTCTTTTATAGTCAGCACTGCGCGAGATGCCTAGCAAAACGCGACTGAATCAAAGAAAGACTGAAAATATAAGGAGGTAGTCTGCTCCGAAAAAATGATGCCCGCGTAATGTGGGAAATTATGAGGGTAAATGCTGAATCACCCATGCCGGATCATCCAACGGCACATCATGCCCCGCTGTGGGGTGGATGAGGTGTGGAATTTGCCAAAGCTCAGCGAGGGCGTAGCTGCATTGATTGTTAACCAGTCGGTCGTGCTGGCTAGAGAGCAATTGCAGCGGTACTGAGGGTGGACTGGTATCGGCGCGATAAGTGGCCGCCGCCCACAGTTGGCGCAGAATATTGCGGCGCGAGACCGGATATTGCTGCTGATACTCTATCCATTGCGCCAGCGTGGCAGGCTGCGGCGTATTACTGGTGAGCTGCAAAATAAGCCGCTCTTGCGCGGCGGGTCTGCGGCACAGCATGGCCAGCAAGGCCGCGTAATTAAGTGGTCTGAGCCGCTGATAGAAGGGATTGATGGGTTTGAGGCTGGTGTTAATCAACGTGGCATGGGCGATGTCCTGCGGCGCTTGCCGCGCCCACTCCACACAAACCATCGCCCCCAATGAAACTGCAATCACATGGTATGGCGGTGCGAATCCTTGTTGATTAAGCGCTTGCCGAAGATACCCGACCATATCGCCAATCGAATCCAAACTATTTTGCTGATGCAATAGACCATTTCCGGGCCAATCAATGCAAATGATTTGATCTGCCGGACATTTTTCCTTTAATTGAGCGGTGAAGTCACCCCAGTGCCGCGTTTCGCGCATCAGCCCGCGTAGGAGTACCCAGCGTTTCATGGTCGGTCCTTGCGATACCAAAGTTCAATCGCCGCGTGATGTTGCTCCATGCGTTTGATTGCGGCGGGTCGCCAACTGGCGTGATCGTGCGTGGCGCGGATCAGAAATTCAAGCAGCGGTAAATGACTGCGCAGTACGCGTTGTTGGCGGTGCGGCACCATCGGATGAAATAGCCCCAAAATCGACAATAACTGGGAGGGATTTTTTTTGATCCACAGCCAAGAGCCCAGTTCCAGCGTCAGCGGCAAAAACAGTTTATGCGTGGGCTGTTGGCGGTGCAGATAATCCCACACATCGCCATGCGTGAGGTAATGCTTGGCTTGCGGCTCAATCACATACGGATGATGCGGATGGCTGTGATCGAACAATTGTTTGAGCGCATGAATGTCGGCCAGATGCGGCATCGGCTGCTGCGTATACGCATACGGAAACCAGATGCGATCACGCAAGCCAAAGCCGGAATGACAATCCAGCGCAATGCTGACGGGGCTGCTGAGTAGCTGTTCGTTCACCACTGCGCATAAAGCTTGATTTTCGACTTCCATCTCACGATCAACTCGCCCGCGAAACCACGGCAGCGCCGCATTCAATCGATGCCCGCCCACTAAAAAAGCGGCTTTACCATCGGCATCAATCGGGGCATTGCGCATTAAATCGACGCCATTGCCATTAGCGCGGCGGGACAGCGCCATACCCAGCGGATTGATGATGGGCATAAACACCATGCGAATGCTTTGCAGCTGAAATTGTAAGCTGCGATCCCAGCTCAGCCGCTGCAACAAGCCTTGCAAAAAGGCGATCAAAATCTGGCTACCAATCCGCTCCAAGCCATGCACGCCAGCAAAAAAACCAAGAGTCGGCGCGTCCGGCGCGGTGCTGCCAAGGCACAGACTGTAGAGCGGGAATTGCTGCTGTTTGTGCGTCACGCAACCGTGCTGCTGCGTACGAATCTGCGATCCTGCTTGGGCAATGATTTTTTCTAGCGCGACTAATTCGGGCAAGTACGGCATAAATTCACTTATTTGGGGATGCTTTAAATTGAGTTTAGCCTTTAGCTGGAGAAGTGCTGAACTAGATGTATCGGCCTGCACGCATTATTAAATGAGATCCAGAGAGACATACTTGTCATGAATTGTTCACAAATGGCCATCAACAACTTGTCTTTTTTGGATACGGCTCGAAATCATTCCCCTGAATACAAAATGCTGACGTAGCATGGCTTACCCGATAAAGCCCGCCAAGCCAAACGATGGACTGCGCCATTTCGAGAGTGATGTTGTCGCAAATCCTTAGTGCTTAACTCACAGGAAGGCATTAAAGTAAATTC
The DNA here is from genome assembly GCA_963511125.1 of uncultured Deefgea sp. GTDB lineage: Bacteria > Pseudomonadota > Gammaproteobacteria > Burkholderiales > Chitinibacteraceae > Deefgea. The sequence goes on from CAUPHX010000149.1 coordinate 2,371, forward strand.
TCGCTTGAACCTTCGCCATCACCAAGGAATCGGCCCATGAACAGCCCATTACAAGAACGCCAACAACGCGGGCGGGCGCTTCGCGATCAATGCGCCCGCAAAGACCATGCAACACAAGCGCAGCACCAGCGCGACCCTGTTGATTTACTCGAACAATCCTCAGAAGGCCGTTTACCGCGTTTAGTCCCATTGCGTTATGGCCGCATGCTCGCCTCGCCCTTTGCGTTTTACCGCGGCACCGCACTATTGCAAGCGCACGATTTATCCAGCACTCCGATCACAGGTTTACGGCAGCAAATTTGCGGCGACTGCCATTTGATGAATTTCGGCGGTTTTGCATCGCCAGAACGGACTTTACTGTTTGGTATCAACGATTTTGATGAAACCCATCCTGGACCATGGGAATGGGACATCAAACGGCTAGCTGCGAGTTTTATGGTGGCTGCACGACATTTGAATCATGGTGACAAAACAGGCAAAGAGGCGGCGTATCGCGTTGCAGCTAGCTACCAAAAACACATGCAGCGCTATACCACGATGAATGAACTAGATATCTGGTATGAAAAAATCAGCTTTGAAACCCTGCTCGAACATGCTGAATCCGCCGCCTTGCGCCAGCGAATTGAGCGCGGCATCGACAAAGCGGCTGGCCGTACTCACAAACAATTATTGCCAAAATTAGCAGAAAAAACGGCCACAGGCTGGCGCATTAAAGACAATTTACCGTCGGTATTTCATGCTGAAGATCACCAAATGTTATTGGATTCCGATGCGGCCAATTGGTCGCAGCACCTCGACAAGATGGTCAAAGACTATCAAGCGACCATGGTTGCCGATCGCAAAATATTACTAAATCGCTACCAATTTCAAGACCTTGCCTACAAAGTGGTCGGCGTTGGCAGTGTGGGTACGCGCTGCTTGATTATGTTATTAACCGATGTGCACGATCATCCTTTATTTTTGCAACTCAAAGAAGCGCGCCCTTCGGTACTGGCCCAGTACGCGGGCGCTGCCACGCCGTATCAACACCAAGGCCGCCGCGTCGTTGAAGGCCAGCGTTTGATGCAAGTGGCCAGCGATATCTTCCTCGGTTGGGCCAGCGGCCCAAATAGCCGGCATTATTATTTCCGCCAATTGCGCGATATGAAACTCACGCCGGAAGTCGAAATGTATACCAGCGAGATTTTGCTGGAATACGCCGAGCTATGCGGCTGGGTCTTGGCGCGAGCGCACGCCAAAGCGGGTGGCTTGGCGCCCGAAATTTCCGGCTATTTGGGCAAAGGCGACTCGTTTGCCAACGCGATTGGCCGCTACAGCATGCTGTATGCCGATCAGGTTGAATCTGACTTTGAAAAATTCGCAAAAGCCTGCCGTTCGGGTCGATTACAAGCACAAACTGAAGCCGATTTTGCACAGGATTTGCGCGTATAAACTGCCGTATCAATGCAAAAAGCCCAATTCACTTCGGAATTGGGCTTTTTTATTAGCTGACTCAAATTTCAGTTTTTCTTGGCAGGTGCCGGATACCATTTATCCATCGGCACTAATTTTTCACCCGCAGGATCAGCAATGTAATTCGGCGACATAATCTGCACGCCATAGGTATTGAATACATCCTGCACTTTACCGTGTAAATCATTCAGAATTTCCAAGCGACGACGCGGCTCATCCAGCGCAACGCGCAAATGATATTCCACATACCAATCAGATAATGCAGTCTGAAAGACGCGCGGTGCTGGATCACGGCGCACGCCAGACGTACCACGAGCGGCCTCTAACAACATAGCCTCCACTTGTCGCCAAGCCACATCGTAGCCAATCGTAATCACCACTTGCGAAATCACCCCACCACCCGCAGCGAGCCGCGAAAAATTGATGACGTTTTGACCCACTAACACCGAATTAGGGATACTGACTTCTTCACGCAAATTGGTGTGGATTTTGGTGGCAAATAAACCGATATGCGCGACAGTCCCCTCAGTGCCACCAATTTGCACATACTCACCTTGTTTCAGGGACTTGGCGTAAATCAGAATTAAACCACTGGCAAATTGGCCGACCACACTCGATGCCCCCAGCGAAACCATCAAACCCACCATCACCGACAAGCCCTTAAACGCTTCGGTATTCGCACCGGGCAAATAAGGATAAATCATCGCAATCGCCAGTAACCACACCAAAAACGACATAATTCGTCGCGTGGTGCTGGCTGTGTCGCGGTCAAACATGCCGAAATTCAGTTCGCCGCGCTCAATTCGCGTAAAAGCAAAATGGATGAGTTTCGAAATATACCGTGCGCAAACTACGATAAACACGACCACCAGCAAGCCCGGAATCGCATGCAGCGCGCCCAAGCCGGCAGAGGCTAAAAAGCCAAAAATTGCCTCATTTAAATTTTCGCTCCACGCACGGGTAAATGGAAACTGTGCAAAGACAAAACTCACCCACGTATACAGCAAACTCAAACCCAAAACGCTAACAATGCCGTTAATCGTCCAGCGCAGCACACGATTGAGTAAGGCAAACGACACCCCCGTCGTTTTTTTCGCCAGATGGGCGATTGGCCGCGCAATATAGCGCCGCCCAGCCATCAGCAGTACCACCCGCGCTCGCGCCAATAGCCATAAAGCACCGGCAAAGACCAAGGTCGCGACCACGGTATACGCCGCTGCGAGCATCAACATTTGTGGATTGCGGCGCTCTTTTCGCTCGGCAATCACGCTACTCAGTTGCTCGATCGAATGCGCCACGGCCGCATCCATCGTTTCGCCCGCCAGATTATTAATATCTGCCGGTTGAATCGTGAATGCCATCTGCTCGTCAACGAGAATCGCGATACCTTCTCCTGGCTGCATCACGGGTTTGGCGCTCACTTTGCCATTTTTTGCCTGATTAATGATGCGATCGACGCGCAACTGCGCGGCGTCGACGCGATCTTTCGCGCTGTAGGCTAAAATCCCAACGCGAAACGTCGTAATCTCTCGATTACCCATCACCAATTGAAATGCCTCTGCCGACTCCGTCGCCGCTGGTTCGGGCATTTTTTCGACTGGCTCATTCGCCCATACGGAACTCATCAAGACCAGCAGCAAGGCGCATAGCCAGCAGTAAAATTGTTTCATCATCTGATTTACTCAAGTTGTTGGTTGGTCTAATACGAAATAAATACAGGGTATTGCCATTAAAAGCATTACTAACATAACTCAGAATGGCATACCCATTTAATTAAATTCAATGTTCTGCCAGTAAAAGCCTTGGCTTGCCTTACACCTGAATCACGTAGGTCTGTAATTTGAAAGGGTAGCATTATTCCGCACAGTATAATATTGCCGACTCAGATAAAATCTTGGCATTCACCATCAGGAGACTCGCATGCACAGCAATCGCCCCTTCCCACACACCCGCCTGCGCCGCATGCGCCGCGACGATTTTTCGCGCCGTTTGATGCGGGAAAATACACTCAGCGCGAATGATTTCATCCTGCCTGTGTTCGTACTCGACGGTAAAAATCGTGAAGAACACATCGCCTCAATGCCGGGCGTGACGCGGCAAAGTTTGGACAAACTGTATTACACCGCCGAGCAAGCGGTGCAACTGGGTGTTCCAGCCTTGGCATTGTTTCCTGTGATTGAACCGGCACTCAAATCGCTCGACGCCGCTGAGGCGTGGAACCGCCGTGGCCTGGTGCCGCGCGCGCTCGAAGAACTCAAACGCCGTTTTCCAGAGCTGGGCCTGATTACCGACATCGCGCTCGACCCGTACACTGTGCACGGCCAAGACGGTATTATTGATGAAAATGGCTACGTGCTCAACGACGAAACCGTCGCTGCGCTGATGAAACAAGCGCTGTGCCACGCCGCGGCGGGCGCGGATATCGTCGCCCCTTCCGACATGATGGATGGCCGTATCGGCGCGATTCGCGCCGCGCTCGACCGCGAAGATCATATTCACACGCGGATTTTGTCCTACTCGGCCAAATACGCTTCAGCATTTTACGGCCCGTTCCGCGATGCGGTTGGTTCCAGTGGCAATTTGGGCAAAGGCAATAAATACACCTATCAAATGGACCCCGCCAATAGCAATGAAGCGCTGCACGAAGTGGCGCTCGATTTAGCTGAAGGCGCGGATATGGTGATGGTCAAACCCGGTATGCCGTATTTAGATATCGTTCGCCGCGTCAAAGACGAATTCAAAGTGCCGACCTTTGTGTATCAAGTTTCTGGCGAATACGCGATGCTCAAAGCGGCGAGCCAAAATGGTTGGCTGAACGAAGAAGCCGTTGTATTAGAAAGCCTTTTGGCATTTAAGCGTGCCGGTGCCGATGCGATTTTGACTTACTACGCACTGGATGCCGCACGCTGGCTTGCCGCAAAATAGCGTCAAGGTAGTTTTACACAGCAATTCTGGTATTGCTTCGGCGCGCGCACTGCGCGCCGAATGTTCAAATGACACTGTCCTGAACTCTTTATCGAGGGCTTTGTCATGCTAAACATCCAATTACAATTATTAATTGAACATCTCAAACAAAATTTGAGCCCAGCGCTGTATCCGAGCCAGCTTGAAGCACGTTACCCGCAGGTTTTGGCACTCATCATGCAAAGCTGGGAGCAAGACACCCTTGATGCATGTTTTAATCAATTGTTGCTCCAAGATGATCAACAAAAAGACAGCTTTCCTCAGGATATCGCCACCGAGTTATTTCGGCTGCAAATCATCCTCGACAGCCTAAAGCCCAAAGCCAGCGACATCTGGGAACATATTCGCAGAGATCAAATCGACCCTGCTGCCGTTGAAACCCTCAACAATCACGGCCACAGCATTAATCCAGACGGATTGAATCGCGCCATTGAACAGCGTCAATTTGGCTTGCTGCCGGTTTTTGTGCGGGCCGGTGTGCCCATTGAACAAAAAGACGAGATGGGTTGGACGCCACTGATGCACAGCTGTTTTGCAGGCAAGCTCGATGTGGCCATTCAACTGATTAAATTGGGTGCTAACTTAGCAGTCAAAGATCAACATGGCTACACCCTTTTGCATTGGGCTGCGCTCAACGGCAACGCTGATTTAGTCGCACTGTTGATTGGTCATGAGCTCAACCCAATTCAAGCCAGCAATAGTGGTATTACACCGTTGATGCAAGCCGCTGCGGGTGGGCATATTTTGGCGATGCAGCACCTCGTGGCGCAAGGCGGTAGCGTTGCCATTAATGCCCGCAGCTTTGAGGGCTGGACGGCACTGCATAAAGCAACGGCCAATAGCCACGTCAGCGCGGCACTGTGGCTGGCGGAGCGAGGCGCAAATCCCTACCAGCAAAATCAGCAAGGCGAATCGGCGTGTTCGCTGGCATTAAAACTCAACCAAACTCGTTTGTATGAGCTGCTGAACGAATGTGCTGATCGACAAAGCCATGCTTTTGAATGGCAACTCGCCTAATTAGCTTGCTGAAAGCGTAAATTAGGCTTGCTCAGCGGCAATAGCTGGTTTACGGTGTTGCCTATGAACTATTGGCTAATGAAATCAGAACCCGACGACGTCGGCATTGACGACCTAGCACGCCGCAATACGGTGGGCTGGTATGGTGTGCGGAACTACCAAGCACGTAACTTTATGCGAGATACCCAGCAAGTCGGTGATGGCGTGCTGTTTTATCATTCATCGTGCGAACACGTCGGAATCGCTGGATTTGCTCGCATCGCCAGTACGCCCTACGCTGACCCGACTCAGTTTGATCCCACA
>CAUPHX010000150.1:0-8101 GCA_963511125.1 uncultured Deefgea sp.
AGAAACAGTAGAAGAAATACCGGAGTTAATTTCAATGGAATACGCTCAGTAAAACCGTCATCACAGCGAAAATAGCAAGAAATGCAAAGTATTCAATATGAATATGGACATAAAATCAGCTTGGATTAAGCCAAACAATCGCTTATCCATCGATCTTATGTCAGATTGCGAATGGCATCAGCAATTTGGGGCTGATTTATTATCTTTTTGTTTCGAATGGCTTCAAATCGATTTCACTCAAGTGATCATCATTAAATGAAAAAACGACTTCTCTATACTGCTGCGGCACTGCTAATGATTATTATTGGCTGGAATGCATGGGAATGGCGGCCTATTTCGCCACCTGCGGTCAGTACAATCTCAGTTAGTCAAACTAAAGCCGAACAAAGGATACGTACACTTTTCTTGCCCAATTGGGACCAAGTGCCTTTAGAAGAAATGGCACGCCAAGCTAAAAAATATCCTCAGCAAGTGGTATTAGAAGGCATGACGCATCGCCGCTGGATTGCGCTCACTTTTGATGATGGGCCCGGCAACGACACCCGACAATTACTAGCGATATTAAAAGCGCAACAAGTACCCGCCACATTTTATATGACCGCCAAATCCATGGAAGGCCGCGAAGATCTGGTCAAAGAAGTTTGGCAGGCAGGCCATGAATTGGGTAATCATTCCGTCAGCCATCCGCATTTACCCGAATTAGCCGAACGCTATTGGGATGAAGAAATCGGCCCGACGCAGGAGAAATTTCGCAGCATTGTTGGCTTTGCGCCCAATACAATGCGCCCACCCTATGGCGAAATCACCGATGCGCAAATTGAAGACTTAGCCAAGCGCGGCATTAAAGTGGTTTTATGGTCGATTGACACGCAAGATTGGAATAAGAACCGCATGTTATTTGGTGCGCATAAAATTGAGCGCTCAATCCAAGACGCTATCCATGAAGAAGCGATTGTACTGATGCATGATGCGGGTGGCCGCAGAGAAAAAACATTAGAGGCGGTCGAGCAATTGATTCCGTGGCTTAAAGCGGGTGGTTATCAATTCGTAACGGTAAGCCAAATGCTGGGATTACCCGCGCAGCCCACACCAAATCTGCTGCAAAAATAATGCTGTATTACATCGTCGCTGGTGAGACTCAGCGGTAAAACCTAGAGGTCATGATGGCAAAACCCGGCGTTAAATCCTATACGGCTTATTTATTTATTCTGCCGTTTGCTGTGCCATTTTTGCTGTTTAGCCTGTGGCCGCTAGTCTTCAACCTCTACCTATCGTTGATGGATTATTTCGTGGTGAGCGGTGCCACGGCTTGGAATAGCTTTGCCAATTATGTTGAACTCACTGAAAACATCTATTTTGCGCAAAGCCTAAAAAACTCCCTGTTATTTTTAATCACCGTTCCGATTATGCAAGTGTGTGCACTGGGTATAGCGCTGCTCTTGTTCCGCCCTCTGCCCGGCATGGCTATATTTCGATCAGGATTTTATTATCCGGTCATCATCGCGATTCCGATTGCGGGGATAGTCTGGAATTATTTCTTTGCCTATCAAGGCATTTTGAATGGCATATTGAGCAGCCTAAATTTATTGCCCGATGGGCAAAATATCGGTTGGGTCACCGACGAGCAAATCGCTCTGTATTCGGTAATGCTGTTTGCAATTTGGAAAAACGTCGGTTATTACATGGTGCTGTATCTCATCGGTTTGCAGCGCGTGCCACAGGATTTAATCGATGCAGCCAAATTGGATGGTGCCAATCGTTGGAAATTATTTTGGCACATCACTTTGCCTGCGCTGCGCCCCGTAATTTTATTGTGTACGCTGCTCTCGACCATCGGTGCGCTCAAAGTGCTTACTGAGGTGCTGGTGATCACGGGTGGCAAAGCCGACACTTTGACGCTGCTATTTTTCGTCTATTCCGCCGCATTTAACTTCGCTGAGTTTGGTATCGCAGCCGCCGCTAGCACGGTTGTATTGGCGATATGCCTCGCGATTGCCTTCATCTTATTCAAATTTTTGGGCGAAGATGGCGCGTGGGGTAAAGGATGCTAATGCAAGGTGGGATTAAAGTGATGTCTAAGCAACTCTTTTCTAGCAAAAAAATGGCCTTGAAACTGAGCTCAATCACGGTACGCTACACGCTCATGACGCTCGGTCTATTCCTGATGACACTACCATTTTTATGGGCCTTGTCGGTCGGTATTTCAGAAGACCCAAGCAGTGTGGCACGTCTGGCGGATGCCGGATTTAGTAACGGCGAAGGCCATATCAGTTCCATTTTTTCCGCGCTCTGGCCGCAAGAATTCACGCTGTATTGGTTTAAACGCGCCTTTAGCGATCTGCCGCTACTGAGCTATCTGCGTAACTCGGCAATTTTAAGCATTAGTACGGTGTTTTTTACGCTGGCCTTGAGTATTCCTGCGGCATTTGCATTTGCCCAAATGGAATTTTATGGCCGCAATGCGCTATTTGTCGTGTTGCTGGCGACCATTATGATCCCGAGTGAAGTTAGCATCGTCCCCAACTATTTAACGCTCGGTGGGATGAAACTACTCAACACCTACGCTGCAGCAGTACTACCCAATATCGCCAGCGCGCTGGGCGTATTTTTGCTAAAGCAATATTTTGAGCAATTATCCAAAGAGGTTTTTGATGCCGCACGCGTCGATGGTGCAACCGAATGGCAATTGCTTTGGCGTATCGCGATTCCACAATCCTATCCAGCCATTATGGCGCTCACGATTATGACGATGGTGCTGGCGTGGAACGACTATCTATGGCCTGCGATCATTCTAAAAGAAGCGAGCCAACACCCTGTTACGGTCGCCTTATTCAATATCCTCACGGGGCCATTATCCAGTATGAGTAACTTGATCCTTGCTGCAACCGTGTTGGCGATGATTCCTGTTTTACTGTGCTTAGCTGCAGGCCAGCGTTTCTTTATGGGTGGCCTGCAGACGGATCCGTCGTGATAAACCGCGCAGATTGATAACTAAGGCATACAGATGTATTTGATTGCAGCCTTTATAAATAAAAGCTTGCAAGCAAATACTTAAATAATAAATCGCGAAGATGATTTTGAACTTATAAGAGTCGGCTTGCCCTCGAATGCAGTGCTAATCGACATGTGAATGGATGCCGAAACAGCGCCTTCGCGGGCAAGCCCGCACCCACAACTCACTTGATGAGTGTTTACAACTTAATCAGTGTCGTTTTCAATTCAGTGTATTTTTCTAGCGCGTGCAGTGATTTATCACGGCCATTGCCCGATTGCTTGTAACCGCCGAACGGCAGATTCATATCGCCGCCTTCGTCATAGCAATTGACCCACACCGTTCCGGCACGCAGTTTTTTTACCATCGTGTGCGCTGTTGTGAGATTTGACGTCCAAACTGCGGCAGCCAAGCCGTATTCGCTGTTGTTGGCAATTTGAATGGCCTCTTGCGGCGTATCAAACACAATCACACTGCACACGGGGCCGAAAATCTCTTCGCGGGCGATGGTTGTATCAGGCGCTGTTTTGAAAATCGCAGGCGTAATAAACAAGCCCGTTTCAGTTATCACCGCATCGCCGCCGCAAATGTGCTCGGCCTCGGTTTTGCCGCTGGCGATATACACCAACACTTTGTCGTATTGGATTTGATCGACAATCGCGCCCATACGTGTCGCAGGATTGAGTGGGTCGCCCGGTGTGTAGGCTTGTGCTGCTATTTGCAATGCAGCGATGAATTGCGGATAAATTTCTCGTTGAACCAACACCCGCGAACCGGCGGAGCACATTTCGCCTTGATTATAAAAAATCCCGCCGGCTGCGGCATTCGCGGCGGCGGTGATGTCGGCGCAATCGGCAAGGATGATATTCGGTGATTTACCGCCTAATTCCAGCCAAACGCGTTTTAAATTCGATTGTGCTGCGGCCTGTGAAATCAATTTGCCCACCGCCGTTGAGCCCGTAAAGGCAATACAATCGACATCGGAATGCTCTGCCAATAAGCGCCCCGTTGTGCCAGCGCCAGGCAGCACTTGCAACACACCATCGGGAATGCCAGCTAACTTGGCCAAAGCCGCAATGCGAATCGCCGTCAGCGGCGATTTTTCGGACGGTTTCAAAATCACCGAATTACCCGCCGCCAACGCAGGGGCGATTTTCCAACTCGCCATCAGCAGCGGAAAATTCCAAGGTACTACCGCAGCGACCACACCAATCGGTTCACGCGTGACCATACCTACTAGATTACCAGCCAAAGGTGCAACTTCCCCGCCGACTTTATCAATCGCCTCGGCGTACCATTGAATGCAATAGGCTGCGCCTGCAATGTCCACCGCCAAAGAATCAGAGATTGGCTTGCCGGTATCGAGTGTTTCGAGCAAGGCCAACTCATCGGCATGCTCGCGTATCAGCGTAGCAAAACGTAGCAAGATAGTCTTGCGCGCAACGGGAGTCAGCTCAGCCCAACGACCATCATCAAACGCCGCGCGCGCCGCATGCACCGCCGCATTCACTTCAAACTCGCCACATTCGGCAATTGAACACAACATACTGCGCGTGGCGGGATTCACCGTCGCAAACGTTTTGCCACTGGCCGCCGCACAGTAGGCGCCGTTAATAAAAGCTCTGCCTTCAAATTGCTGAGTTGCTGCTCGGGAATGCCAATCGATTTGCGCTGTCATGATGTGCTCTCGTGATTTAAAACGCCAATAAACTGCATCTAGCATAGATCAAAACCGCATGCAGGCACGGTAGAGTTCATTAGGACAAACCCACCTTGGAAAAGACCAATCCGCTATCTACACTCAAATCACCCACCCTAAGTAACGAAGCAAAAGTTTTCGCGCAAGGCGCACAGCCGCAGACAGTACAAATAGTACGGCAAGGCGAAGAACGATGCGCGAGAGCTTTTGCCTGACTACTTAGCTGCAAACAGCCCCACAAAGGTGATAGACATGTTGATCGGCGTACCAAAAGAAATCAAAAATCACGAATACCGCGTGGGCTTGACGCCCAGCGGCGTCAAAGAGCTGGTTAAGCAAGGCCACACCGTCATGATCCAAAAATATGCTGGTGATGAAATCGGTTTTAGCGCCCATCATTACATCGGCGCTGGCGCACAAATCGTCGATTCCGCCGAAGAAATCTTTGCCCGTGCAGACATGATTGTGAAAGTGAAAGAGCCACAAGCCAGCGAGATCGCCATGCTGCGCGCGGGGCAAATCCTGTTTACCTATCTGCACCTCGCGCCCGACCCAGAGCAAACGCAAGGCCTGATCAATAGCGATTGCATCGCCATTGCTTACGAAACCGTCACCGATGGCCGTGGCGGCTTGCCGCTACTCGCGCCGATGTCAGAAGTGGCAGGCCGGATGTCGATTCAAGCTGGCGCGCATTGCCTCGAAAAAGCCCAAGGTGGCGCGGGGATTTTACTCAGCGGCGTGCCCGGCGTTGCACCTGCCAATGTGGTGGTACTCGGTGGTGGCGTGGTGGGTATCAATGCCGCGCGCATGGCGATGGGCTTGGGTGCGAAAGTATCTATTTTTGATGTATCGCTCAATCGCTTAAAAGAAATCGACACGCAATTTGGCCCGCAACTCACCACCCTATATTCCACCACCGACGCAATTGAAGTCGCGCTCGCTAGTGCCGATTTGGTCATCGGCGCGGTGCTGATTCCTGGCGCGGCGGCGCCCAAATTAGTCTCAAAACAAATGCTCAAACTGATGAAACCCGGCTCGGTCTTGGTCGATGTGGCGATTGATCAAGGCGGCTGCTTTGAAACCTCCCACCCCACCACGCACGAATCGCCAACTTACGTGGTGGACAACATCATCCATTATTGCGTCGCCAATATGCCGGGCGGCGTAGCCCGTACCGCCACACTGGCACTGACGAATGCGACTTTGCCGTTTGTGCTGGCCATTGCCAATAAGGGCTGGAAACACGCACTCAATGACGATATTCATTTACGCAATGGCCTGAATATTTGCCACGGCAAAGTCACCTACGCAGCAGTGGCGCGTGATTTAGAGCTGGATTACACGCCAGCGGAACTATTGCTATAAGTGATTTGTATTAATGCTGTGCCGCGCTCGTTGAGCAGGGGCTTAAAAATCCCGTCTAAGCGCACCGAGCGAGGAGAGAGACAAACAAGCTTTTCGTTTGGCTCACGATCGATCGAGGGAACAGCGGAGCTGGGCTCGCTCGGGTCGCCTTTCTTTGCTTACTTTATTTGGCGAAGCAAAGAAAGTAAGTCCCCGTCGCGGATTGCGACTGTAAAACACCGTGCCGAAGGCACTTAAATATAAAAGCCCTTGATGCACGGGGTATCAGCCGCAAAACACTAACAAGTGAGTGCTGCATGTCATTACCCACCATAGGTATTCTCTGCTGCCGCTGGCGCTTAGAAAGCCATCATTTTTATCATTTAGTCGGTGAAAAATACATTGCCGCCGTCGTCGGCGCTGGCGGTTTTCCGCTGCTGATTCCCGCGCTCGGGCAAGCGCATGTGGCGCAAATCCTCGCGCAAGTCGATGGCCTATTGTTTACTGGCAGCCAAAGCAATATCGAACCGCATCACTATGGCTCACCGACCTTAGCCGAAGACTTTAACGATGCTGAGCGCGATGCAACGACTTTGCCACTGATGCGAGCGGCGATTACTGCAGGGATTCCAGTGCTGGGTTTGTGCCGTGGCGCGCAGGAAATGAATGTTGCTTTCGGCGGCAGCTTGCACCAGCAAATCCAAACCCTACCCAATATGCTCGACCATCGTGAGCCCGACGGCGATATCGCAACGATGTATGGGCCAGCGCACGAAATCACGCTAAACCCCGACGGGCTATTGCGTCAGCTCTATGGCCACGATCGTGCGATGGTGAATTCCTTGCATCAACAAGGCGTGAAGCAACTCGCGGCAGGACTTATCAGTGAAGCGACCGCGCCCGATGGCCTCATCGAAGCCTTCCGCGTTGCCGATACGGCAGCATTTAATCTGGCCGTACAGTGGCATCCAGAATGGCAATTCCAAGACAATCCCTTATCCATCGCCATTTTTAATGCCTTTGGCGCGGCGTGCTTGGCGCACCATCAACAGTGTACTTAAGGACAATCTCATGAGTCTGATTAGCGAATGGCTGCGCGAGCGCAGAATTACCGAAGTGGAATGTGTGACGCCTGATTTCACCGGCATCGCACGCGGCAAGATTGTTCCGCGCGAAAAATTCAATGAGGATGAAGGTATGCGCCTGCCCCAAGTGGTGTTGGTGCAAACCGTCACCGGCGAATACGCCGAAAACATCACCCCCGCTACCGACCCCGATATGGTTCTGATTCCCGACCCGAACACGATACGCTTGGTGCCATGGGCGAAAGATCCGGTCGCGCAAGTGATCCACGATTGCTTTCATTTTGATGGTTCTCCGGTGGAATTATCGCCGCGCTATGTGCTACGCCGAGTATTGAAACTCTACGAAGATCGTGGCTGGGAGCCGGTTGTTGCGCCCGAAATGGAGTTTTACATTGTCGATATCAACCGCGATCCAGACCTACCGCTGCAACCACCGCTAGGTCGAACCGGTCGCCCCGAAACCGGCCGCAAAGCGTATTCAATCGACGCAGTGAACGAATATGACGACCTGTTCGAAGATGTTTATGACTATTGCGACGCGCAAGGCTTGCAAATCGACACGCTGATTCATGAAGTCGGCGCTTGCCAAATGGAAATCAATTTTTTGCACGGCAATGCACTGGAACTGGCCGATCAAATTTTTCTGTTCAAGCGCACGGTGCGCGAAGCGGCGATTCGCCATCAAATGTACGCGACGTTTATGGCCAAACCGATGGAAAACGAGCCGGGTTCGGCGATGCATATCCATATGAGCGTGGTCGACAAAACCACGGGAAAAAACGTGTTTTCTAATGACGATGGTCTGCCCAGCGAAGTATTTTATCAATCGATTGCGGGCATGCAAAAATACTTTCCGGCGGTCATTTCACTGTTTGCGCCGTTTGTGAATAGCTATCGCCGCCTGACTCGCTACTACGCCGCACCGATCAATGTGCAATGGGGTTTTGACAATCGCACTTGCGGCATTCGCGTTCCCCATTC
>CAUPHX010000151.1:0-7954 GCA_963511125.1 uncultured Deefgea sp.
ATGCGAACAAACTTGCGATTCGTAGCACGAGCAATACTTTCACCTAGCGATGTTTTACCTACGCCGGGCGGGCCAACCAAGCAAAGAATCGGTGCTTTGAGTTTTTCAACTCGCGTTTGTACCGCGAGATACTCAACAATCCGCTCTTTTACTTTATCAAGACCATAGTGATCCGCATCCAGTACCGTCTCAGCAGCTGCTAAATCGTTGCTAATCTTGGTTTTTTTCTTCCACGGTAAACCGAGCATCGTTTCAACATAATTGCGAACCACGGTCGATTCCGCTGACATCGGTGACATCATGCGCAGTTTTTTGAGTTCAGCTTCGGTTTTATCCTTCGCTTCTTTACTCATTCCAGCGTTTTTAATTTTCTTTTCTAATTCATCTAGATCGGCATTTTCATCCAACTCGCCAAGTTCTTTTTGAATCGCTTTTACTTGTTCATTTAAATAATATTCGCGCTGGCTTTTTTCCATTTGGCGTTTTACGCGGCCACGGATACGCTTTTCAACTTGCAGAATATCGAGTTCAGACTCTAATTGCTTGAGCAAATGATCCATTCGCGCAGCAACGTCTTCCATTTCAAGGACTTCTTGTTTTTGCTCTAATTTGAGCGGTAAGTGCGCTGCTACGGTATCAGCCAAGCGTCCTGCAGTATCAATACCAGCCAAAGAAGTCAGAATTTCTGGCGGGATTTTTTTATTCAGTTTGACGTACTGATCAAACTGCGACAGCAAAGCACGGCGCATCCCTTCGGCTTCGTGATTACTTTCATCGGCCAGCGGTTGCGGCGTTGCCATTGCTTGATAAAAGCCGTCTTCGTCTTGCAAAGATTCAACCAGCGCCCGCTGCACGCCTTCAACCAAAACTTTAACCGTGCCATCAGGCAATTTTAGTAATTGCAGCACGGTAGCCACTGTGCCCACAGGGTACAAGTCGGCCATAGTTGGCTCATCTTTAGACGCATTTTTTTGTGCGACCAGCAGAATATGTTTGCCACCTTCCATTGCGGCTTCAAGCGCTTTAATCGACTTTGGGCGGCCAACAAATAGGGGGATAACCATGTGTGGGAATACAACAACATCACGCAATGGCAACATTGGGAATGATGTAGATTCAACAGCGAGTAATTGATGTTCAGACATATTGGGATGACCTGATCGAGAGTATGTTCACAATATGAGGACATTACGATTAAATTCAATCGCAATGCCATAAACAATCGCGCCCGCCTTAAGCGCCTCGTATCAAGGCACCTATTGCGGGCGAGAGAAGTACCAGTTTTACTTACTGACTACAATTGTTTCCGCGGCAACGGGAACAAATTCAGGCTTGGCTGCTGCGGTAATGACTTCTTTACTCACCACAACTTTGGCAATACCTTCCATAGCTGGCAATTCGAACATGGTATCAAGCAAGGTTTGCTCAACAATAGAACGTAAACCGCGCGCACCTGTTTTACGCTCCATCGCTTTGTGCGCAATCGCTGCTAATGCTTCGGTACCGATTTCCAGCTCAACGTCTTCCATTTCAAACAGTTTTTGGTACTGTTTGATCAGCGCATTTTTTGGCTCGGTCAGAATCGTCACAAGTGCCGCTTCATCAAGTTCTGCCAAGGTCGCTACTACCGGTAAGCGGCCAACGAATTCTGGAATCAAGCCGAAACGAATTAAATCGTCGGGTTCAACTTCATGCAGCAATTCACCAATGTTCTTGCGCTCGTCTTTGCTTTTCACTTCAGCGCCAAAACCAATGCCACCTTTGACTGAACGGTTACGGATGATTTTATCCAAACCTTCAAATGCACCGCCGCAAATAAACAAGATATTAGTCGTGTCTACTTTTGGCAAATCTTGATTTGGATGTTTACGGCCACCACTTGGCGGCACAGAAGCCACCGTACCTTCAATCAGCTTCAATAACGCTTGCTGAACGCCTTCACCCGATACGTCACGCGTAATCGATGGGTTTTCTGATTTGCGCGCGATTTTATCCACTTCATCGAGGTAAACAATGCCGCGCTGCGCTTTTTCAACGTCGTTATCGCACTGCGCCAACAGCTTAGCAATAATATGCTCAACGTCTTCACCGACATAACCCGCTTCGGTCAACGTCGTCGCATCCGCAATCACAAACGGCACATCGAGCAACTTCGCCATCGTTTGCGCCAACAAAGTTTTACCTGATCCCGTTGGGCCAATCAGCAAAATATTTGATTTTGCCAATTCGACGTCGTTACCCGCTTTACCTTTGGTGGATAGTCGTTTGTAGTGGTTATACACCGCCACTGACAAGATTTTCTTCGCGCGCTCTTGACCCACCACGTACTGGTTTAAATCATCGCGAATTTCAGTCGGTTTAGGTAGTCGCTTACCATCTGAAGTCGTAATTGGGCCTGCCGTCAAATCAGTGACCTCTTCTTGAATCACGTCATTGCACAGGTCAATACATTCGTTGCAAATAAAGACTTGCGGTCCTGCAATCAATTTTTTCACTTCATGCTGACTTTTGCCGCAGAAGGAGCAATACAATAATTTTTCTTTATCAGACATGAACAGCTATTCCGAATAATACGCGCCGAGGAAAGAAAAGCCGCCAGACTGGCTGGCGGCTACGAGAGTTTCGGCGAGAGGTTAACCAGCCAGAGCTGCCCGCGATGCCAAAACTTCATCAACAAGACCGTAGGCTTTTGCCTCTTCAGCATTCATGAAGTTATCGCGATCTGTGTCACGCTCAACAGTGTCAATATCTTGACCGGTGTGCTTTGCAAGCAACTCATTCAAGGTACGCTTGGTCTTAATCAATTCACGGGCATGAATTTCAATATCCGAAGCCTGACCTTGCAAACCACCAATCAGCGGCTGGTGAATCATGATGCGAGAATTTGGCAAAGTGAAACGCTTACCTTTCGCACCGCCCGACAACAAGAACGCGCCCATCGAAGCTGCCATACCAATACACAAAGTAGATACATCAGGCTTGATAAACTGCATCGTGTCGTAAATCGCCATCCCAGCCGTGACAGAGCCACCTGGTGAGTTGATATACAGCGAAATGTCCTTATCTGGGTTTTCCGATTCCAAGAATAACAACTGGGCTACCACAAGGTTTGCCATTTGATCATTCACTGGACCGACCAGAAAAATAACCCGCTCTTTCAGCAAGCGTGAATAAATGTCATATGCACGTTCACCGCGGCCGCTTTGCTCAACGACCATAGGTACTAAACCGATATTTTGCGGATCAAATTCCATTCTGGACATTCCAACCTCTCAGTTTTAATTAAGTACTAATGCAAAAGTTTTATTGCAATACACGCTCAAAAACTTTTGCTGTTCTACTTATTGACCTTGCTGACCCATCAATTCATCAAATGCTACGACTTGTTCAGTCACTTTAGCTTTTGACAAAACGAACTCAACCACATTGTCTTCTAGCGCCATATTAGTTGGGCCTGACAAGCGATCTGGGCTAGCGTAGTACCAAGCAACAACTTCGCTTGGATCTTCGTAGTTTTGTGCCAAATCTTCGATGATTGCTTTAATTTGTTCTGGTTGGGTAGACAGTTTTTCTGCCTCAACCAACTCAGACAATACCAAACCAAGATGTACACGGCGACGCGCTTGCGCTTCGAACAATGCAGGTTGGAATGGCACAGTTTTAGGGTCAATACCGCGTTGTTGCAAGTCAGCTTGCGCGCCTTCAACCAAGCGACCAATTTCAAGTGAAATCAAAGAGCGTGGCAGTTCAAGCGGCGTAGCTTCAATCACAGCACTCATCGCGCTTTCTTTTACGCGAGATTTCAAACGGAAACGGACTTCGCGCTCTAGATTGCCTTTCACTTCAGCGCGCATTTTTTCTACATCGCCGTCTTCAATACCCAAGCTTTTCGCAAAGTCAGCATCAAGTGCTGGCAAGTTTGCCGCCGCAACGTTTTTAACTGTAATCGCGAAAACAGCAGTTTTACCCGCAACATCTTTACCGTGATATTCCTCAGGGAATGCAACAGTAACGTCTTTGCTTTCGTCTTCTTTCATACCAGTTACGCCAGCTTCAAACTCAGGCAACATTTGACCGTTACCGATAATGAATGCGTAGTTGTCTGATGAACCACCCGCAAAGGCAACACCATCAATCGCACCCTTGAAGTCGATAATTACGCGGTCGCCTTTTGCGGCAGCACGTTCTACGCGTTCGAAGCGTGTACGTTGGCTACGCAAGATATCGATGGTTTTATTCACTTCGTCATCACCAACCACCAAGGCTGGTTTTTGAACTTCAACGGCGCTCAAGTCACCCAACACAATTTCTGGGTAAACTTCAAATGTAGCCATAAATTCAAACGGGCCATTTTCAGCCACATCTTGTTTTGCTTCAAAGCGTGGATAGCCAGCAACTTGGAGCTTTTGCTCAACAACCGCCTCACCAAAACTACGCTCAACCGTTTCACCCAACACTTCTTCCTGAATACGGAAGCCGTGGCTTTGGAAAACGACATTCATAGGTGCTTTACCTGGACGGAAACCGTCGATTTTAGCGGTCTTAGCTACGCGCTTGAGGCGGGCATCAACTTGCTTAGCGATTTCTTCGCGCGGTACCGCAATGGACAAACGACGCTCTAGAGCGCTCAGGGTTTCCAGTTGTGCTTGCATTACCAGTATTCCTCAAACGTATCCCGAATGTATGTATTCGGAAAAAATTAATCAATAAAATAATATGAAGCAAATTGACGTCAGACCTAGGTTTATTTACCGCTTAGCCGACCTAATCACTACAAATTCATCTGATAAAGCGCATTTCTGACAGCTCTATCCAGTAAAGCTGAGCATTATAGCAAAATCCCCAGCCCATGACCATCTACCGCCCAGCGTGAAATCCACACGCAACACAGTAAAAAATCAACGATTGCATAAACATTAGGCTGACATTCAATATTTCAAGCAAAAGATGCCTTCATTTACGATCGACGCAAAAAAGCCACTTGCTTTCGCTAAGTGGCTCTTCAGTTTTGATGCCTTGCATCTTTGTTCTGGTGGGGGATAAGAGACTCGAACTCTTACACCTTGCGGCGCTGGAACCTAAATCCAGTGCGTCTACCAATTCCGCCAACCCCCCAACAAGACCCGCATCGTACAGAACAACTTTAAGGTCGTCTAGTGATTTCAACTAAAAACCGCCAAAAACCTAATAAGTTGATGAATTTAATCAGCATTCATACAGCAAAAATATCTACGGGGGCGAGCTGGGTGCTTAAGACTCTGTTCTGTTCGTACGCATTTTATTGAACAGCATTTGCCGCAATTTCACCAGCAAAGCTATACTCGCTCAACGCTCATCACCACCTAGACGGAATTTATTATGAAGAAAATCGAAGCCATCATCAAACCCTTCAAACTCGACGAAGTGCGCGAAGCGCTATCTGAACTGGGGATCTCTGGTCTCACCGTCACCGAAGTAAAAGGTTTTGGTCGCCAAAAAGGTCATACCGAACTGTATCGCGGTGCCGAATACGTGGTTGATTTCTTGCCAAAAGTAAAAATCGAAGTGGTTTTATCCGATGATCAAGTCGACACCGCGATTGAAGGCATTATCAAAGCGGCCCACACAGGAAAAATTGGCGATGGGAAAATTTTCGTCAGCCCCGTCGAGCATGTGGTACGGATTCGTACGGGTGAGACCAACGATCAAGCGGTTTAAGTTGTGAGGAGATAGGAGTAAGGGGTGAGGCGTAACGCCAGGACAGGTATATTGATACAGCCATTTATAAATATTGCTTGTATTAATATACCCAACCCATAGAATCACCTCACACCTCACACCTCACACCTCACACCTCACACCTCACACCTCACACCTCACACCTCACACCTCACACCTCACACCTCCACTGGATCAATATCCAAACTCCAGCGAACTTTACCCAGTTTGAGTGCCTGTATCGTCGGCAACGCTTCCCCCAACACCGCTTGCAATTGCGCTTTTGATTTTGCTGCAATCAGCAATTGTGCTCGTTCTACGCCTGCCTTTTTCAACATCGTCGCTGCGACGGGTTGATTGAGCGTTAAGTTTGGCTCGGGCGCGATGCACATCCGAATCTGTGTCAGCGCCGCCAGTGCTTGCTCCAATTCGGGCGCATCAGCGCGAAACAGCGCCCATGCATTCGCGGGGGGCAGCAGCAGCATATTGCGCTCTGCCAAGGTTCGATCGGCAAACGGCGCGTAATCGCGTGCCAGCAGCTGATGATAAAACGGATGATCGGAAAAAGCCGTTTGAATAAAGACTTGGCCTGAATTTTCCCGCCGCCCTGCCCGCCCCGCGACTTGCGTGAGCAAGGCAAACAAACGCTCTTCAGCACGAAAATCAACGCTATATAGACCGGTATCGGCATTTAATACGATCACACAATTTAGTTTTTCGAAATCATGCCCTTTCGCCAGCATTTGCGTGCCGATCAAAATATCGGCCTCACCGGAGTGCACTTGCGCCAGCGCTGCGTCAAGTTCGCCTTTTTTACTGGTTGAGTCACGATCAATCCGCAGGATTTTTTTTCCCGGAAAATGCTGCGGTAATGATTCTTCCATCCGCTGCGTCCCCTGCCCGACCGGTTTCAGATCGTGATTACCACAATCAGGACAAGCCACCGTAATCGCTTCTTCATGACCGCAATGATGGCAACGCAGGCGACGTTCTTTTAAATGCAACACCAAGCGTGCCGAGCAATGCGAACAGCTCGCCATCCAGCCGCATTCGCCGCATTGCAGAACCGGTGAAAATCCGCGCCGATTTAAAAAGATCAACACTTGCTCACCACGTTCTAGCGCCGCGTGCATCGCCGCCAGCGCCATCACATGCAGGCCATCGACCAATCCGACGTTTTTGGTTGGCAATAACACAATTTTAGGTAATACCGCACCGGGCACCGCCCGCTGGGTGAGCGGTAGTAATCGATATCGCTTCGCTTTGGCATTGGCCCAGCTTTCGACACTTGGCGTCGCCGAACCCAGCACAATCGGTACTTTGGCCTGTCGTGCGCGATAGACCGCCACATCACGCGCCGAATAGCGCAAGCCTTCTTGCTGCTTAAACGACGGATCATGCTCTTCATCGACCATAATCATGCCGAGCTTGGGCATCGGCGTGAACACGGCCAACCGCGTTCCCAGCACAATCTGCGCTTCGCCGCGCAAGGCGGCCAGCCAATTGACGGCGCGTTCGGTATTATTTAAACCGCTGTGCAACGCCGCCATCCGCACGCCAGGAAAACGCGCGCGAAAACGACCTTCTAATTGTGGCGTGAGATTGATTTCTGGAATTAAGACCAAGACTTGCAAACCCCGCGCCAAAACTTGGGCGATGGTTTGCAGATAAACTTCGGTTTTACCGCTACCTGTAATGCCGTACAGCAAGAACGGCATAAAGTCTCTGGCTTGCACCAACTCCTTCACAGCAAGGGCTTGCTCAGCATTCAAAGGTAATTGAGCACTAGCGATGCCGACGCATTTTTCCTCGGCAGCAGACTGCACCCAACCGGCCTCATGCCACGCCTTGGTCCAACGCCACGCGCTATCGTGCAATCGGCGCAAAGCAGCTGGTGTATGCGGCACCAATAAAGCCGCTGCGACTCGGCGCTGCGCGTGCGCTCGTTTTGAAATTTGATTGAGTAATGGCGCTAGCGCATCGACAAAATACACCGAAGCCGCCGCTGGCTCGGCAAAAAGCGACACGCCACGAAATGCCGTTGGCAACGCAGCGGAAATCACTGCGCCGATTGGGTAGTGATAATAATCGGCTACAAATTGGCACAGTTGCAAAGTATCTGCCGGTAATGCTGGCAGATCATTCAAGACGGCAATAATGGATTTGGGGATGCCAGTAAAATCGCCCGCATCATCACGCAGCGCCATCACCACACCCGACAATCGCCGTGGGCCGAAGGGAACCAACACCCGTCCCC
>CAUPHX010000152.1:0-7847 GCA_963511125.1 uncultured Deefgea sp.
CAAAAAAGCAGAGAAACAGGAATCTTCAAGCGAAGAAATGGGGCAGCGCCAATCCGCTGTAGTAGAGGCGACACCCTCTTAAATTAGATGAATAATTGTCTGGACTCTGGGGTCCACTTTAATGGGCGAATACCGAAAATCAATTCAGCTTTGGATGAACGCTATTGAATTAGCACTTGAATTAGGCGATATTAGCAGTGCCATTTTGGCTTTTATTGCAATTGGCGGCATTTTCAACACTGCAGAACAACACGAACGAGCATTTAAATTACATCAGCAGGCATTAAATTACAGCCGTAATCTTGATAAGCCAGATATTTATTACATTTTGCGGCTATTTCTTGCCGCAGACTATCTGTGGCTTAAGCAGCCTCACAATACCCTCCTCGTTCTCGATGAAGCCGATCCATTGATGCTGCAACACCAGTATTTCAAAGGTGTGGCTGAATCGCATTTATGGCGCGGTCAGGCGCTTTTTCAGCTAGGGCGCTATGCAGAAGCGATTGATCATCTACAGCAAGGCCAGCAATGTGCGGCGCAGCACCTACATCACTGGGCTCACATTAAATGTGCTTACCATCTCGGGCTTATCCTCACTCACCAACAGCGCTACACTGATGCTGAGCAAGCTTTATTAGAAGCGCTCGCGGTAGTTAGCGATAATGAATTCACCCAGTCATTGCGTGATTGCTGGCTGGCTCTTGCTGCGCTTTATGAAGACATGGGCCAAGCGCAACAAGCCTATTTTGCATTGCAATCAGCACATAGCTTTGAGCATCAATTGGCAAAAAGTGCGCCAATTTTAGAAATTGAACCGCGCATTTTGCAACGCCTCACGGAGCTTGAAACTCGCTTTAGTTTAGAAATTAGCCGCCAAGAAAATCGACAGTTATTAGAGCAACAAGCTCAGCAAATCAAAAAACTCAATCAACTGCTCACTGAAGTTGAGCAAGACGCACTAACAAAACTGGCGAATCGACGCTGGATTGATACGCACTTGCCACAGCAATTAGCCAAACTCAACCCTGCTGAACCCATCTCTATTTTATTAATCGATTTAGATCACTTTAAGCAAATCAACGATGACTTTTCTCACCTCGCTGGCGATGAAGTACTGCGCGATATCGGGCAAATCCTGCAGCAGGCGTGCCGCGATATCGATACACCGATCCGTTATGGTGGAGAAGAATTTTTGCTGGTACTCAAAGATTTGAATTTATTCTCGGCCGCTAAGGTGGCCGAAAGAGTTCGCACTCAAGTCGCAGAGCACGATTGGCCAAGTAGCATTCATGGCCGATCAATCACCATCAGTATTGGCGTGGCGCAAGCGCAAGTGGGCGATAATTTAACTAGCCTGATCGAACGAGCTGACCAAGCGCTATATCGCGCCAAACACCTCGGCCGCAACCGTATCGAATTATGACTTTTCAGCCCCCAGTGCCAGCCATTGCTTGATACTTTGTTCCTGCGTCAACACATCTAACCACCACTTCAACGCATGCCCCACGCCGATATTGCGCCAAGCAAAACACAACCGAATCGGCGCATTCACTTCTGCCACCGCTTTGGCCAATAAACGCCCATCTGCTACAGCCGCTACTGCCAAAGGCGTCGGTAAATAGCCACAGCCCAAGCCGGCAACCTGCGCCGCCACTTTATGCTGCATATCCGGCACACGCAGTGTTTCTTGGCCGGATAATAAACCAATCGTATACGGCAACAAATTACGCGACGAATCGGGCACTACAATGGCACGGTGCTGCTGTATCAATTGTGCCGACAAGGGCTCTGGCGCATTGGCCAAGGGATGACTCGGCGCAACGACAAATACACTGTGCAACTCACCCAAAATCTGGCTCGATTGCGTTGATGCATTCCCCCCCAGATGACTTATCGCACCAATAATCAAATCAGCGCGCCGCTCTTGCAATGCTTCCCATGAACCACCGAGCGATTCTTGCGTAAAACGCAATCGCGTACCCGATTGCAAAGCATCAAATTGAGCAATCATCGGAAACATCAGCTCCAGCGGCAGCACCGTATCGACCGCAATCACCAGTTCAGTTTCCCAGCCCGTTGCCACGCGTTTAATACGGCATTCCAACTCATTGGCGGCCAGCAATAAGTGTCGGCCTTCGTTCAGCAGCTCAAGTCCTGCCGCAGTGAGCTGCGCGCGATGACCACTACGATCAAAAATCTCAACGCCGAGATCATCCTCCAACTTTCGCACCATATAGGTCACTGCTGACGGGACGCGATGCACTTCGGTGGCAGCCGCAGCAAAGCTGCCACGGCGTGCAATGGCATCCAAAATTTCGAGTGCTTCCAAAGAAAGTCGCAGCATTAATTCATTCCAATTTTTTGAATAAGATATTGGGTTTTCTTCGCTATCAGCATAGCAAAGCACAGTTTATTATGGCATACATCATTCAAAAACATTGAAGGAAGCCAGCATGCTTACCATACGCAAATCCAATGAACGTGGCCACGCTAACCATGGCTGGCTCGATTCCAATTTTAGTTTTTCATTTGCTGAATATTACGACCCAGCGCATATGCATTTTGGCGCGCTGCGCGTGATTAACGACGACCGCATCGCCGCCGGCATGGGCTTTGGCATGCATCCTCACCAAGACATGGAAATCATTACTTATGTGTTGGCGGGCGCAATTGAACACAAAGACAGCATGGGCAACGGCTCGGTGATTCGCCCCGGTAATGTGCAACGCATGAGTGCGGGAACCGGCGTGCGGCACAGCGAATTTAACCCAAGTAGCACTGAACAAACCCATTTACTACAAATTTGGATTCTGCCAGCGCTAAAAGGCGATACGCCCTCGTACGAAGAAAAGGAATTTGCTGACGCCGAAAAACGCGGCCAATTGCGCCTCGTCGCTAGCCCCAACGGCGAACAAGGCTCGGTGACCATCCATCAAGATGTCAAACTATATGCCGGACTATTTGATGGTAGCGAAATTGCCATACTGCCGATTCAAACCGGGCGGAAATTATATGTACATCTTGCGCGGGGTGCCGCCGAAATCAATGGTCTTGCGCTGCACGCTGGCGATGCCGTCATGTTAACGCACGAAAACCAACTCACTATCCAACATGGAATGCAGGCGGAAGTTTTAGTTTTTGACGTATTTTAATCGTCTGTCCCCACTAGCTAATATTGGGCAAGCCAAACAAATCCCGCAATCGCGACAGCATTTCACGCGGTTGCGGGGCCGTCATGCCATTTTTAGCGTGCTCGGACAATAACTGCTGATACTCCGCCTGCCGCCGCGCGAGTACCAATGAAAACGCTTCGGCCAGCTCGTGCCGCATAAGGAGTAAAGCTTGGAAAGTCGCCCGATCCAAACGATAACACTCGGCATTCCCCATCGCCGTGATTTGAATCGGAAAAAGCGCGCCCGTCATCAAGGCAATCTCACCAAAAAAACTACCCGCAGTTAAGTCGCCTAATTGGTGCGTCTCACCATCGGGCGTCTTGAGCGTTTGCTCCATTTCTCCCTTAATCAAAATATACAACCAATCGACATCCGCACCTTGCGCCAGCACCGTTTCACCTCGCACAAAGGGCGTAAACTTCAGTCGATCAGATAAGGCAATCAACTCATCTTCATTCAATGGCGTCAATAACTCCAAGCCACGCAATACGGCGAGCCGTTCTTCGGTATGGCGTTTATGGCGCACTTCGGAGTATTTTTTATTATCAAATGAGAGCAATAAATTGTATTGTGGCGGCGAGAATCGTCGCCCATTGCGGCGCAATGCAGCATCAACTGCAGTACGAACAACCGAATCCGTTGCATCATCATGCATCAAATCGGTTAACCAATAGCGTAGAGCAAAGCGCCCTACGCCTTTATCTGCTTCCATGAGTATGCACTGCGGAGCAGGTGATTCTGCTACGTTGACCAGCATACCCTGTATCAATGATTTTTCGACCATACTAATAATTTGTGTGGGTAACGTTTCCAGCGACACATCAAAATACACCCAGCGCCGCCACATTAGCGGTTTGCCTTGGCGTTTACCTAAAATTAAAAAACGATTACGCGTCAGCAAACTATTTGGCAGCACCACCGTTTCACCATTGCGGGTTTCCAGATAAGTCGCACGCCACGTCACGTCGACCACTTTACCGACCACATCATCAACTTTAATCCAGTCCCCTGCCTCGATACTCGCATCCCATTGCAAGGTCAGCCCCGCCAGTACATTGCCAATCGTGTCTTGCATCGCAAACGCCAGCATCGCAGTCAGCACCGTCGATGTCACCACGATTTGCGACAAATCCAAGCCTGCCTGGCGCAGTTGGTACATACCCCAAATCAGAAAAATGACCGTTACCAGAATGTCTTGCAAGATACGCGGTGGCCGCAGCTGAAACACCGGCAAAAACAAGCGAAAGAAAATCAAACCCAGAAAACGAATCAGCACCAAACCCGCAACAAACGGCAAAATAGCACGCCGTAAATCACTGAACGCCGTTTGCGGCGCCAAAGGCAGTAGCGCCAGCAATAGCGCCAAGACCAGCCAGAACGACCACGCCAACACGGTTCGCCGCAATGAAATATGCCGCACATACAGCACCACCGTTAGCGCCAGCGTCCCCAAGATGAACCAGCCACTTTGTTGCCAAGTGCTACCCACCAACGTCAACCAGATTTCAGCCATCATGCATCTCGCAAAACGATTTATACCGTTATAGCCCGAGCTGAGCTTGCCACTGTAATTTTATCGCCAATAGCAGAAAGCTTGAAAAATACACACGATGTATATAAACAAAACCATTGCATATAAGTGCCTTGAATAATATACCTATCATTTTGATCGAGGATCTAAGGCCGTCCGCAAACCTTCGCCAATCAACACCAGCATCAACATCAAACCAAACAAGACCGCAAAAGTCGACAGTGAAATCCACCATGCATCCAGATTGGCCTTGCCCTGCGCCAGCAATTCACCGAGCGATGCCGTTTGCTGCCCCACGCCCAACCCCAGAAAATCCAAACTGGTTAACGCCAAAATCGCCGCGCCCATGCGAAAGGGTAAAAAAGCCAGCACCGGCGTTAAGCAATTGGGCAGCACATGGCGGCGAATAATTTGCCAATCGCTCAAACCCATACTGCGCGCCGCCAACACGTATTCTTGGTTGCGATTACGCAAAAACTCCGCTCGCGTGTAATCGGCCAAACCCATCCAGCCAAATAGCGTCATCAAAATCAGCAATAGCGCCAAACTCGGCTCGAAAATCGCAGTAAAAATAATTAGTAAATACAGTTCAGGCAAAGATGCCCAAATTTCAGAAATCCGCTGCCCGAACAAATCGACACGACCGCCAAAATAACCCTGCACACCGCCAATCAACACCCCGAGCAGCGAGCCTGTCAAGGTCAGTGCCAAAGCAAACAATGCCGAAGTGCGAAAGCCATAAATCAGCCGCGCCAGTAAATCGCGACCTTTATCATCCGTACCAAGCCAATTAGCACGCGACGGCGGCGCGGGATTGGGTTCAGTCGCAAAGTAATTGAGCGTTTTGGCGCCGTACCGATTAGGCGGAAAAATCGCCCAATTGCCGTCTTTCCCCAGTTGTTGCTCAATAAATGGGTCAAGATAATCCGTTGGAGTCGGGAAATCACCGCCAAACGTCGTTTCGGGGTAATCCTTCACCAGCGGAAAATACAGCGTGCCGTGGTAGTTGACCACATACGGCTTATCGTTAGAAATCAACTCCGCACCCAGACTCAGCGCGAAGCAAAACAAAAATAGATACAAGCTAATCAAAGCGCGGCGTTGCGCTTTAAATCGCGTCCAAGCGCGCGAAAAATATGATTGGGGCGGCAGGCGAAGCATTTCTCCCTCGCCCTTGGGGAGAGGGTTAGGGGTGAGGGCTTGAGTCATCGGATTCATTGTGTGCCCTCCCCAGCCGCGCCAAATTGCACCCGTGGATCCAGTAGCACATAGCCAATATCAGACAGCAAACGCCCCACCAAACCCAGCAGCGTAAAGAAATACAGCGTACCGAGCACCACCGGATAATCACGGCGGATCACCGACTCATAAGACAGCAAGCCCAAGCCATCGAGTGAAAACAGCGTTTCAATCAACAAACTGCCGGTAAAAAACGCCGCAATAATCGCCTCGGGCAAACCGACCACCAAGGGTAGCGCCGCATTGCGCAAAATATGTTTCCAAAAAATCCGTCGCTCAGTCAGTCCTTTTGCTCTGGCTGTCGTCACATATTGTTTGTTGATTTCTTCCAAAAAACTATTTTTGGTCAGCATCGTCAGCGCCGCAAAACCGCCCGCCACCATCGCCGTCACCGGCAACACTAGATGCCACAAATAATCCATCAGCTTGCCCATCATCGACAGCGACTCCCAATCATCCGATGTCAAACCACGCAGCGGAAACAACTGCCAAAACGAGCCGCCACCAAACAACACCAACAACACCACGCCGAGCACAAACGAGGGAATCGCATAGCCAATCATTAAAATCAGCGTCGTCACCGCATCAAAGCGCGTCCCCTGCCGCACCGCTTTGGCCACGCCGAGTGGCACCGCGATCAAATAGGTCAGCAACAAACTTGAAATCCCCAAACTCATCGACACCGGAAGTTTTTCCCAAATCAAGTCCGTGACACTGGCATGGCGAAACCAACTATCGCCCAAATTGAAAGTGGCGTAGTTTTTCAGCATCTGCCAAAAGCGCACAGGTGCCGGCTGATCAAAACCATATTGCGCCTTAATTTGGCTCAGCTGCTCCTCAGACAAACCCCGCGCCGCCTGATAAGTACCACCCGAAGTATTGCCCGCTGATTCACCAGAACCAAGGCCCTTAAGCTGATAAACCATCTGCTCCACCGGCCCCCCCGGGACAAATTGAATGACAACAAAACTCACCAGCAATACGCCGAGCAGGGTTGGAATCATGAGGAGTAAACGCTTGAGGATGTATTGCAGCATGCAAAATGCCTTCGATTTGGAAGTAGGATGGTTATCACCAAAAAATTTAATACCCCAGCCTATGAGCGTGGAACCAACTTCAAATAATATAAATTTATATTTTCAAATATTCAGGCTTAACTTTAACTCTATTATTCACAGTATCAATCACAATAATATACGAATTAACATTTATATCGATCCCGATATTTTTTACCTTTGCAGCAATAACTGCGCTTTCATCCAATCTTTTTTCAGTATGCTTCATACTACTATAAATAGAAGATTTCCTTTCACACTCTTTCCTATTTACTTTGCTCCCCAAAAATCCTTCCACATTTCTATGGCAATACTTGTTCCAGTCTATAAAATCCTTTTTTAAACCAGCAGCCAAATGTCTAAAGCTCTCGTCTTTTTTAAAATCGTCGATAAAAATCGTAATTTCATCATTTGAAAACCTAACCGTTGTATTTTCTTTGGTGCTAGGAACATCAAAAAATAGAACACATTCATGCTTCTGCCTAAGCATATCCTGCTGCGAATCTCGGGTGTGAATCACCATGGGATAGTTATCTTTGCACTTTTTTTCATTCAAATAAATCAAGACACGCTGAGTTACTAACAATGCAACGTCATGCCGATGAATTGCTGCCACATTTTTCTCATAATCAACTTCAGCTTCTTTAATTTTCAAAATCAAAATCTTAGTACGTTCTTTTATTTTCTCACTTTCATCAGAGAGCAGTGCCACGCTTGAGCGATTGACTACTTCATCGAATGTGGCCTTTGGTTTAGCAGGCCTATTTGGATACATGTTTAGTTTCGTGTGATCATGTCCCCATGCGTAGCTGGCCCTTGTTTTTGGCGAGGGACATCATGCATGATCTG
>CAUPHX010000153.1:0-7778 GCA_963511125.1 uncultured Deefgea sp.
AAGCGCTCTGGCTTGGATATCATCTTGATACCGCTGTCGAGCTTACTGGCGGTCGCCGTGGCGTCGTTTATCCTTTACTGGTGCTATAAAAATGCTGAGCGTTTGCTTAAATTAATGGGTGAGACGGGCACGATTATTTTCTTGCGGCTTTCGGCGTTTATTTTATTGTGCTTGGGAATTCAAATTCTTTGGAATGGCATGAGCGAATTGATGGCTGAGTTTTTAATCCAGCATTGGCCGAAGTAATCGTATTGAATGCCACATCACATCCAGCAAACTTGCAGCGCATTATTTTTACCTCAGCTTGAGTAGCTCGCCGCTTTTATTTAGCTCGGTAAAAGCGCGTTCAAATCGCTGAAACAGCGCATTATCGACCTTAGGATTAAAGGCAAAATAGCAGCCATACCCTTTTTTGAGCACAAAGGCGGTCTCTAATTGTGCGACATCGAGCTTGTTGTTCTTTGCGGTAAACGCGTGCGCTAAATAGATCCCCGCGATTAAATCGACTCGATCCCCATACAGCATGGGGATTGCATTGCCAGTGCTGCTCACGCCGATTAATTTATTGCTCGGCTGCCCCAAGCTCTTCAAAACCTCTTCATCGGCAGCGCCCTTCGAAAACGCAATTGCATATTGATTCAAGTCTTTTGCACTTGAAACTTGGATGTCTTGGCGTTTTTTTAACTTAATCGCCACCACATCACACGCATCAATTGGCCCCACCCAACGATATTTATTTTCCCGATCGGGTGTGCGCATCGTTGTAAACAGTAGGCTATTGCTATCGCTTTGATTGCTCGCCACCGAGCGTGCCCAAGGAAAAATCACGCGCTCTACGCTGAGCGCTGCTTTGGCGCTGACCGCATCCAAAATTGCATTGGCATAGCCTTTGGGCTGGGCATTTTCTGTGTAATTAAACGGAGGAAACTCTTCGGTATAGGCGCGTAAATCGGCGGCCCAAAGTGGGCAGCTGATGCATTGAGCCGCAAATAAGCACAGAACTGCACGCATGTTTGAATTCCAAAAGCGTCGAGATTTAATTTGTATAGCATATAAAAAAACAAATTTAAGGCAAAACTGAGCGGGATTTTTAAAAAATGTCGACGTATTTCATCCAAAACCACGCTATGTAATGGCTGCAAACACATACTGTTTTGAGGTGGATAAGCTGGGGATGAAAGGGTGAAATGACTCGGCTTAGAAATGTATGTTTTGGGTGTAAGGCAGCATTGTGGATTAAAAAAAATGTGCTCAACAAAACGGCTGCGCTCACTACCGTGACAGTACCAAAAACATCATTGGACTAAATGACTGTAAGGAAAGTGGAAAATGAACTTATCCACAGAAATTCTGAAGCTTATTTATTACTACTAAATAAAAACAAAAACCAATAAGACAAACTGTCTTTCACGCAAAAAGCTGTGGATAAATCAGCTATTTTTCAACTATGAAAACCAAAGCACTTGGCAAAAAAGCTAGGCTTAAAGCGCAAATTGAGAGAAAATTACCGACGAGTTGCGACAGATCCCATTGATTGATGGCAACAAGGAGTTGAATGTGGAAGTGAATATTTTTAAAAGCATGAGCAACCCCAGCAAATGCCTTGTGTTACCTGTTGACGTTGATGTTGATGACAGCCAGTTGGCGATTGAAGACAAAGACTACGAGCAGGTGTATTTCTTACGGACTCGTACTTTGAAAATAGGTAATGACAATGTGAGTTTTGATCCTGCAACAGCGATCAGCGCCATTGAAAACCAAGGGTTTTATCTATTTACCGTGTAGTTTGCTTACGAATTGGGTTCAGTGCTGACCCGCCATAGGATGTCCATATGACAACGTCGATTTTGCCAACCGCCCAACGCATCGTCGTGAAGGTGGGTTCAAGCTTGGTGACCAACGAAGGCAAAGGCCTTGATCACGCTGCGCTAGCGCGCTGGGCTGAAGAAATCGCACAATTAACCCGTTTGGGTAAACAAGTCGTGTTGGTGTCATCTGGCGCCGTTGCAGAAGGGATTGCTCGACTCGGTTGGACGCAAAAACCCACCGCTGTACACGAAAAACAAGCTGCTGCGGCTGTTGGCCAACTCGGGCTTTGCCATGCTTACGAAAGCGCATTTCGCCAACACAATTTGACCTGTGCGCAAGTTTTGCTCACGCACGAAGATTTATCAGACCGTACTCGCTACCTAAATGCTCGCTCCACTTTATTGACGCTACTGCAATTGGGTGTGATTCCGATCATCAATGAAAACGACAGCGTGGTGACCGCCGAAATCAAATTTGGCGACAACGATACGCTCGGTGCTTTGGTGACCAATTTGATTGAGGGCGATGCTTTGGTCATTCTGACCGACCAAACTGGCCTGTTTACTGCCGACCCGCGTAGCAACCCAACGGCGACCTTGGTGCAAACCGGTATCGCAGGTGACCCTGCTTTAGAAGATATGGCCGGTGGCGCGGGTTCTAGCGTTGGAACGGGGGGGATGTATACCAAAATCATCGCCGCCAAGCGTGCAGCCCGTAGCGGCGCAGCAACCATCATTGCCTGCGGCCGTGAAGCGCAAGTGTTAACCCGACTCGCCGCGGGTGAAATGATTGGTACGCAGCTAACCTCAGCCACCTGCGCTTTGGCGGCTAAAAAACAATGGATTGCTGACCATTTGCAGCTCAAAGGCAGCGTGACGCTCGATGCTGGG
This sequence comes from uncultured Deefgea sp., assembly GCA_963511125.1. Lineage (GTDB taxonomy): Bacteria > Pseudomonadota > Gammaproteobacteria > Burkholderiales > Chitinibacteraceae > Deefgea. The sequence continues at coordinate 2,700 of CAUPHX010000153.1, forward strand.
GCAGTGCGGGCGGTGAAACAATCAGGTTCAAGCTTACTGCCGATTGGGGTGATTGCCGTCGAAGGCGAGTTTTTGCGCGGTGAAGTGGTGCGCTGTGTCGATCACGAAGGCCAAGAAATTGCGCGGGGTTTAATCAATTACAGCTCACAAGAAACGCAGCGTATTTTGCGCCAACCAACGGGCCAAATCGAAGCGGTGCTGGGTTATATCGACGAAGCTGAACTGATTCATCGGGATAATTTGGTGCTGTGCTAATTAAGGGTATTGCTCTGTGGCTTTTGATATTTAATGGCTACATTTAAATACCTGTGATGTTAAAAAGCCGTAGCGAGGGATTTCGCCACGGCTTTTATATTTTGTAAAGCTTAAATATTCTTGAGCATCACCGTCACTTCACGACCTGCACCGCGGGTTAATACGGGGGTGTGCGTGTCGTTGATTTTGATGAGTTTGCCATCCATTTCGAGTCGCGCACCGATTGAATAGGTATTGCGTGGATTAATTGCATCGGGTGAAAACTTCAGCGTGACTGTCGGCGGCGTGCCTTGCTCTAGCGTAATGACTTGCTTGGCAATCACTTCGGCTGGCGCGTCCATCCTTGAGACATCGCGCAACTCGACAGTGAGCACTGCGCTCGGATACAAACGGCGATCCAGCCACATCACTTTGGCGGTGACGCTCTCTACCGCTTGTTTTTTGACGATGCCATACATAGAAAATGCCTGTTGAACTTCTTTGGTATTCGTTTGCAGCGCAATGAATTCTTTCCCTTCTGCGCTGGCTGGATCAAAGGGATTATTGGCTGGCAATTGAGCGACATAAACCCGTTGGCCATCGTCACCCAGCACGTCACCGATTGGTTTTTTAGCCGTGTCTAGCTGAGTCCACGCAGCTTTTGGGAAGACTAAAATATCAAGCAGTGGAAATTTCTGCTGAGCCGCACCGGCGCGAAAACGATATTCAAATTGATGGGTGGCACTTTCGCCAAAAAACGGAATTTCACCGCCCGATTTCACCTGCAGTTGCACGCGATTGGCGGTCCAGCGATCCGGCGGGATAAAGACTAAACCAGAAGCGGCATCGCGAATGGGGGTTAAGGGTTCTGCGGCATCCACTAAGGTGCAGTTTTTAGCGACGATGACGTCATTTTGCTCTAAAAATCCAGTGTCGCCTTTGAGCCAAACCGTGGTTTTTCCGTCGCTGTATTTGACGCCTGACGCGGCCACCACTTGCGGTAATGGAATGAATGACCAGCCAACTTGCAGTTGGATCGCTTCAGGCGAGCTCATTTGAATGGTAAAAGTTTGCCCTTCATCGCATTGAAAACGTTTTTGCGCGGGAGCTTCATTGGCGAACACAAAACTACTGCAAAGCAGCATAGGGAGAATAAACGTTTTCATCGGATTGCCTTTGTCATATCTTGAGCCGATATTGTGGGCAATTTGGGCGAAAGAAGAAAGGCGAATATTTCCTATCCTGTGTCAGGGTTTATTCAGCTCATTAAAAAATGACCCGATCCGGAAAACCAGAATCATCGATCGGTGCTTGCATGAGTGCGCGTGGCACGGCGGCCAGCAAAATCAATTTCTCAATTGGCGTTTCACGTTGCAAAATCAATTCTGGCAGTTTGATGAGTTTATTATCACTGTCGTCGCTATCAATCACGCCCATTCGATCGACATTGCAAGTATGAATTTGTAGACGAACGATATCGGGGGTCGCGGCCAGCTCAGTGATGAGCAATTCACACATCGCTTCAGGATTGAGCATTTCGTGAATACTTTGTAATTCTGCAGTGAGCGTTTTGATGCGCTCTTTTTGTGCTGTGTGCGCCGCGCTGGGGGTGCTGCCATACATTCTGAGCATGGTGCGGGCATTGATAAGCTCTTCATCAATTTGCTTTTTCTTACTTTCAATGGCACAGATGGCCATCTGTGCTTGGTTGGCGACGGTGTCTAAAATTCGCACAGCACCGAGCTGAACTAAGGCATCGGCCGATTCCGCGGGAATACCAATCCGGTGATTGGCAAAAATAAGCAGCTTTTGCGGCACATCCTGCCGAATTTGCCCATCTACCTCGCTCAAGCCATAGCGCGTTTTTTCATTGGCATCGGCAATTAAGCCGACATAAGCAATGTCTGCCAAAGGCCAAGTTGCAAACCAAGTTTGTAATGCACTATTGCAGCCGACGATTTCCTTCATTCGGTCTGGCGTGGCAAACAGAAGCTGCAGGGTACGATTTTCGCGCCAGTTTTCGATCGTGAGTGCAATCGGTGCGGGTAATTGAGTCGCCAGTGAGGTTGCATGAGCGTGCGCCCAACCGACATACGACATTAAGCGCGATTGATAATTGCGGGCTAAACGGATGTGGGGATGAGCGATATCAACCAGACGTTCGATGAGTGCCTCATCGTCTAAACTCAGCTTGGGTTTGGCGGCAAACCAAGATTGAATCGTGCGCCACATTGTGAGCAACCTCGAATAAATAATGCCATTTTAAGCGTAATTTGCGTAAAAAACAGTGTGCTGGCTCAAGGATTTAATTCATACAAAGTGGCTTCATCGGGCGGCGTGAGTTCACGAATAACGCGGGCGGGATTGCCGCCAGCCAAAACACATGATGGAATATCGCGCGTCACGATGCTGCCCGCACCAATGACGCTGTGGTCTCCAATGGTGACGCCTGCACAAATAATCGCGCTGGCACCAATCCACACATTATTCCCAATCGTGATGCCCTTGGCGCACATGGCCCAGCGTTGGCGTTCTGTCGGGTCAACGGGGTGAGTGCCGGTCTGAATTTGGACATTGGGTGCAATGATGGTGTGATGGCCAATGGTGATGGGCGCGCCCGGGGCGGCGGCGATTTGCGCGTTGTAATTGATAAAAACTTTGCGCCCAAGGGTAATCAGATGTCCACGCGCCAGACCCAGTGGCGGTGCGATGATGACTTCATCCGCTTGCGCAAAAAGCTGGGCGAGCAGCGATGCGCGTTCTGCGCCTGAGCCGTGGGGCAGATTGTTGAAGCGATGTAGTAGTTCGCCCTCCCTTTTCCAGTGCGTTTCAGTGCCTAAATCTTCGAATGGAAAGTTGACTAAAGCGTGAGTCATACATCACCTTTGAGTATTAGCAATTGATAATCTACGTGAATTGAGCTTGTTGATATAGTATAGGTCTTCTATGGTTGTAAGTACTGTAACAAATGCGTATACAAAGGGTTTGACATGAAGAATTGGGGCGTGAAAACTCGGCTGTTGGCAGGATTTGGCTTAGTGCTTGCGCTGTTGGTGGTGGTGGCGGTGGTGGCGCTGTTTAGCTTGAGCGGTCTGCGTGGCAAGGTTAGCGAATTGGTCGATGAGAGTTACCCAGCTGTGGTTAAAACCAATCAACTGATTTCGATTGCTTATCAAACCGACATCGCGCTGCGCAATGCGGCCTTGGGCGAAACCACCACCGATACCGACAATATTTTGGCCGAGTTGAAAAAACGAGACGTCGAACAAGTATCGAAGATTGCTGAACTGAAAACGATGTTTGCCAAGGATCCCAGTGCGCAAGATTTATTGACCGAGGTCGAGCGCACCAATCTAGCGAAAGATATACAAAAAGAAAAACTATTTTCGCAACTGAGTTTAGATCGCACGACTGGCGGGCATTTCATTAACACTGATTATGCCAAGGTAAGTAATGCGTATCGCGATGCCCTTTTGAAATTGGCAAAGTATGAAGGCCAAGCCATGGACGAAGGCAAAACCAAAGCCTTAAGCAGCGCGAATGGCGCACTTAGCGTTATTGCAATGGTCAGTCTATTTGCCGTCTTTTTAGGTTTAGTGATGGCGTGGCTGATTGCTTCCAAATTGGTGCAATCTTTGCATGCGGCCTGTGTGGTGGCAGAAAAAATTGCCGCCGGTGATTTGAGCCATGATTGGCGTGGCGTGCAGTTTGGCAATGATGAATTAGGCAAATTGCAAAGTTCTTTGAAAAAAATGCAGGACAATCTAACGCAGATTATTCGGCAGATTCGCGATAATTCCGAAGCGGTAACGCGTTCAGCCCGAACGCTATCCAGTGCTTCGCAGCAGATCATGATGGGCTCCGATGAGCAGTCTTCATCAGCGAGCACAATGGCTGCCGCGGTAGAGGAAATGAGTACCAGCATGGATCAAGTGGCGGATAACTCACTGGATGTAGAGCAAAAAGCCCGTGGTGCGGGGGAGTTGGCGAGCGATGGTAGTAAAGATGTATCTGCTGCCGCCCGTGAGATGCAGGCGATTTCGACCGAGGTTGGCAGTGCCTCTGATCAAATTACTGAGCTGGGCCGCAATATCAATGAAATTGGCACGATTGTAGTGGTGATTAAAGACGTGGCTGATCAAACCAATTTATTGGCGCTCAATGCCGCGATTGAAGCTGCCCGTGCTGGCGATATGGGGCGTGGCTTTGCTGTTGTGGCCGATGAAGTGCGCAAATTGGCCGAGCGCACAGCGCAATCGGCGAGCCAAATCACGAAAATGGTCGGCAATATTCAAAGCAGTGCGCAAGATGCGGTGGTTCGCATGAGTAGCGGCAGTCGCCGTGTTGGGGATGGTTTGCAATTAACGACGCAGGCGAGCGACAGCATTGGCTTGATTAACCAGCGTAGCTTGGAAGTGGTTCATTCGGTACATGGCATCACCGAGCAGATGCAAGAACAGCGTTCGGCGGCGCGCGAGATTGCAGTGAATGTCGAAAGAATCGCCCAAATGGCCGAGGAAAACTCAGTCTCGGTGCGCAATATGGCTGATTCAATTGTGCAATTGGAGATAATGGCTGAGCAATTGTCGGCGACGGTACAGCGATTCAAGGTGTCTTAAGGAATTATTGGTCGTGGCGTGAATTAAATCACGATGAAATCACGCGTATTGGTTTTTTTGCCTATTTATTTTTTGGATAGATTATGTCTGAGCTGATTGCCTATATCGCACCGCAAAATGTTCTTCCTGCCTTATCTGATTGTTTATTGATTTTGAATAGCAATAATACCCACCTGAATGTGATGCAAGAAGAAGACTCCGCCGTGGTGCAGCGGCATTATGTATT
>CAUPHX010000154.1:0-7732 GCA_963511125.1 uncultured Deefgea sp.
AAGCCGCTTTAGCGTCAAAAAAACCGCACTCAGCAATGAATGCGGTTTTTTTTTATGCTTTGGCTGGCATAGTGATTTAGCGTGTTCTAGTATGACTTAGGCTTGACCGATAAAAAAATGCTCTGGGAGTAACACTAATGAAACTCGAAGAAGTCTTTGAACAAACCCACAAATTACCAACCATTCCTAAAGTAGTCCAAGAACTCATCGATAGTTTTAGCAATGAAGATATAGACATCGACACCATCGCAAAAAAAATCGCACAAGATCAAGTCATTACGGCAAAAGTCCTACGCTTAGCGAACTCTGCGCACTTTGGCGCCAGCCGTCAAATCGGCTCAGTGCAAGAAGCCGTTGTCGTGCTTGGTTTTAATACAGTCCGCACTTTAGTCGTCGCCTCAGGCATTACGGGTGCATTTGTTGCTACACCAGGCTTTGATCGTAAGGCTTTCTGGAAACACAGCCTAGCCATCGCCACCATCAGTAAATGGCTGGCAAAACAAGCCAAAATAAATGGTGAAGTCGCTTTCACATGCGGTATGGTGCATAACATTGGTGAAATGCTGATTCACATTGTTGCACCTGAAATTGCAGTAAAAATTGATAAATTTGTAGAAAGTGGCGGTGATCGTGTCGCACTTGAAGACAATAATATTGGCTTTGACTATGTCATGGTCGGCGAAGAACTCGCTCGTCGCTGGAACTTCCCCGTTGAAATTCAACAGGCCGTTAAATTTCAAAATACCGCGGATGCACAAGACCCCAGTAATAAACTAACCGCAGTACTTTCTTTAGCAAAATTGATTGCAACTCTGCAAGTCGACAACCCGAGCTTAGAAGAACTTGCGGCGAAAATACCGGAAAACATACTCAACATATCAGGAATAAGCAAAGAAAACCTAGAGTTAAAACTCCCTGAGCTTTCTGAACTATCCAGTGGAATGGAAGAAGTCATTGGCTAATTCGTAAATAAGTAACATTAGGTAGGCCATCCAGTCAAAAATAGGGAAATGCCTGATTACCTTAGGCATTAAAGCTTACTAGCATCTCGGGCAGAATGCTTTTGTATGTATAAAATATATGCATACATCATTTCTGCCTTTTTTCATTTCAGAGCTGGAGATAATAATGAATTCAAAAAAACTAGGCCTCATCGCCAGTGCCATTTTTGCTGGACTTTTGTTCAATAGCAATGCGAACGCAGCCAAAACGTATCAAGTAGCAACTGATGCTGCCTATGCACCTTTTGAATCACTCAATAATAAAAAAGAAGTCGTTGGCTTTAGTGTTGATATTCTCGAAGCGATTGCCAAAAAAAGCGGCATGAAAGTCAAATTCATTAACACCCCTTGGGAAGGGATTTTTATAACACTCGCCAACGGTGATAGAGACATTGTTATTTCTTCTGTCACCATTACTCCAGAACGTAAACAATCAATGGATTTCTCGGAACCCTACTTTGAAGCCAAACAACTGATTGACATCGGTAAAAACAGCAAAATTAGCAAATTTACCGATTTGAAAACCCTTAAAGTTGGCGTACTAACGGGTAGCACCGCTGATGAAGTCATTCAAAAACTGCAAGGTAAAACCAGCCCCAATATCAAACGCTTTGAGTCAAACCCACTGGCGATAAAAGAACTTGAAAATGGCGGCGTTGATGCGGTCGTTGCAGACAACGGCGTAATCGTAAACTTTCTCTCCAACAACCCAAAATCAAAACTAAAAACTATCGATGATGCCAGCTTTGCCAAAGAGTATTACGGAATTGCAGTCAAAAAAGGCAATAAAGCCCTACTCGAACAAATCAACAAAGGGCTCGCTGCAATCAAAGCAGATGGCACTTATGACAAAATTTACGACAAATATTTTGGAAAATAAGCCAAGGACAAGGTCAATACACGTCATTGGCACTTAAACCCAAGGAAGTGTGTTAAAACCACCTGAGAAGCGCATCGTAACTAGACGCGCTTCTTTTTTCTTGAGCTTTAAACAGGTAAGCATATGGATTTCATTACGTTCTGGACGCAAATCCAGCAAGCTGTACCTTTGCTAGAAAACTTCCAGCTACAGATCGTCTGGGAATACCGCGAGTTGTTCATCGACGGCATCAAAATGACGCTTGGCATTACGCTGATCGCCGTCATATTGGGCACTTTAATCGGATTATTTACGGGCATGGCACGTCTGGCTGAAGTCAAGCACGGCATCTGGAAATACCCCGTTAAATTGTTACTGCGCTGGCCTGCAACAGCCTATGTCACCTTCTTTCGTGGCACGCCGCTCTTCGTACAAATTTTACTCATCCACTTTGCCGTAATGCCTTTACTCGTGCATCCTGACAATGGCATTTTGCTCAGTGGCGAAATGGCGTCGACGCTACGCCAAGAATACGGCGCATTTTTATCAGGCTTAGTCGCTTTGACTTTAAACGCGGGCGCCTACATTACCGAAATTTTCCGTGCCGGTATTCAATCGATTGCCAAAGGGCAATTTGAAGCCTCGCGCTCGCTCGGTATGTCTTACGGACAAACGATGCGGTTCGTGATTATTCCACAAGCCTTCCGCCGCATGCTGCCGCCTTTAGGCAATGAAGCGATTATGATCGTCAAAGATAGCTCACTCGTCTCGGCCATTGGTCTTGCAGAACTGGCCTACGCCGCCAGAACGGTCGCAGGTGCCTATTCACGCTATTGGGAACCCTACCTGACCATTTCCTTCATCTACCTCATCATGACTTTGGTACTCGCTGTAGGCGTGAGTCATCTAGAGAAACGCTACCAACAAAGCGGCGGCGTCTAACACTTCAAATGCGATCCACAGCAAAAAACCACCGAATTCATCGGTGGTTTTTTATTGGCAAAGCATAATCAATGCGCTACTGGGCCGATTTGTGCTCGACCAATCGGATAATATTCAAAACCTTGCTTCGCCAATCGCTGTGGCTCAAATAGATTTCGCCCATCAAAAATAATCGGCGTTTTCAATTGCGCCTTCATTTCATCAAAATCGGGACTACGAAAAGCTTTCCATTCGGTCACAATCACCAACGCATCAGCATGCTCTAGTACCGACCTAGGACTGTCTCCATAACTAAGTCCAAGCCAATCGGGCATCACTCGTTGCGCCTCATGAGTCGCAACAGGATCATGCGCCGCAACAGTAGCACCATGCTGCAGCAGATACTCAATCATCACACGGCTGGGTGCATCACGCATATCGTCGGTATTAGGCTTAAAGGCCAAACCCCAGATCGCAAAGTGCCTACCCGCTAAATCTTCGCCAAATCGTTGCCGTATTTTATTGAGTAGCACTGACTTCTGTGCATGATTCGCTTGTTCCACAGCATCAATCAAACGTAATTTAATGCCATATTCAGATGCACTGCGCTGCAAAGCCTGCACGTCTTTCGGAAAGCATGAACCGCCATAACCCACACCCGGATATAAAAAGTCATAGCCAATCCGTGGGTCTGAACCAATTCCTTTACGCACCCACTCAATATCCGCCCCGATCAGCTCAGATAAATTCGCCAACTCATTCATAAATGAGATACGCGTTGCCAGCATCGCATTGGCGGCATACTTGGTTAGCTCAGCGGAACGAACATCCATAAACAAAATCCGATCATGATTGCGCACCAATGGCGCATACAAAGTACTCATGATGTCTTTGGCCGTTTCATCATCCGTACCAATCACAATCCGATCTGGTCGCATGAAATCCTCAATCGCAGCGCCCTCTTTCAAAAACTCTGGGTTAGAGACAATGGCAAAACTAATCGCCACCCCGCGCTGCGCTAACTCATCACCAATAGCCGCATGAACTTTATCGCCCGTACCCACCGGCACCGTTGATTTATCAACAATCACTTTGTAGCCATTCATGGTGCGACCAATATTGCGCGCGGCAGCCAATACATAAGTCAAATCAGCCGAGCCATCTTCATCGGGCGGCGTACCCACCGCAATAAATTGAATCGTGCCATGCGCGACTGATTCGGCCACATCGGTCGTGAATCGCAAACGCCCCGCCGCCACATTGCGTTTCAGCATCTCTTCCAAGCCTGGCTCAAAAATCGGCACGCCTCCCGCCTGTAAAAGCTCAATCTTGGCAGTATCGACATCCAAGCAAAGCACATCATTACCATACTCAGCCAAGCACGTACCCGTCACCAAACCGACATAGCCCGAACCGATCACCGTTACTTTCATAAAGCATATCCAAAAAGGGATGAATGAGATGATTCAACGCGAAATCTACTGCGAACTACAGGAAGCACTAAAGCCGGGGTATTGCACCACAAACATTATTTTACAATGCAAAGAGGAAGATACCCATGGCAAAGCAATAAGACCAATATTGCAATTTAATCACCACGGGTTTACGGAAATATTACACCAACACATGCATATAACTAACTGTGCAAAACCAACGCCAATACGCGGCGGTCTTCTGCGGTTAATACATTAAAGGTGCGGCACAACGCGCCGGTGTCCATCGCATCCAGACCAATTCGTTTGCTCGACAGCGCAGCGAATAGCTGAGGGTGTGGAAATTGAATTTTGCCACCCGTCCCCAGTAGCACTAGCTCAGGCTCAAACTCGAGTAAAGCGGCAAAATCATCGGCCAGCAAATCCGCAAACGATGTGGGCCGCCATGAATGCACTTCATTGGGCAACACCAAAATACTCCCTTCAAAACGCTCGTCATTCACTTTAACGCCGCTGCCGTCGTAACCGGTAAATTGATTCACATTTTTAACTTTCGATTGATGCAGTTTCATGGGGATGGCCTTTGCAGATGATTTTTCAGCGATTCTACCAAAGCTCAGCGCGATGAAATGGCAAAATTGCGTATTTACTGTGCATTTCATGCACAAGGCTGCCCATTTTGACCATTCTTACCTTAGAATACGGGGTTTCCCCTGAAAATTGCTGCGCAGGCCAAACCGATGGAAGCCATCCTCAAATCCAATAAATTATTGAACGTCTGTTACGAAATTCGCGGGCCGATTCCGGAGCGAGCGCGGCAGATGGAAGAAGAAGGCCACCGCATTATCAAGCTCAATATTGGCAACCTTGCCCATTTTGGTTTTGATGCGCCCGAAGAAGTGGTGCAAGACGTGATCCGCAACTTAGCCAATTCTGCTGGCTATGTAGATTCAAAAGGCTTGTTCCAAGCCCGCAAAGCCATCATGCATTACACCCAGCAAAAACACATCAGCGACGTCACCGTTGATGATATTTATATCGGCAATGGCGCGTCCGAAATGATTGTGATGAGCATGCAAGGCCTGCTCAATGATGGTGATGAAGTGCTGGTGCCGATGCCTGATTACCCCTTATGGACTGCAGCAGTCAGCCTATCGGGTGGCACGCCAAAACATTATTTATGTGATGAAGCCGATGGCTGGTTACCATCGATTAGTGACATGCGCGCCAAAATCACCGCCAAAACCAAGGCGATTGTCGTTATCAACCCCAACAATCCAACTGGCGCGCTATATCCAAACTCGGTATTGCTCGACATCATTGCGCTCGCGCGTGAATTTGGCCTGATTATTTGTGCCGATGAAATTTACGATAAAGTCCTTTACGATGGCGCGAAGCACACCTCAATTGCCTCGCTGGCCGATGATGTGCTGTTTTTAACCTTTAACGGTCTATCCAAAAACTATCGTGCTTGCGGCTATCGCTCAGGCTGGATGATTGTATCGGGCGATAAAAAATCGGCCAAAGATTACATCGAAGGCCTCAATACACTGGCCACGATGCGTCTGTGCGCCAATGTGCCATCGATGTACGCGATTCAAACCGCGCTAGGCGGCTACCAAAGCATTGATGATTTAGTCTGCGAAGGCGGCCGTTTGGCCAAGCAACGTGATTTGGCCTATACCATGCTCTGCGCCATGCCCGGCGTTTCAGTCATTAAGCCAACGGCGGCTTTGTATATGTTTCCAAAACTCGATCCAGCGATTTACCCGATCAGCGACGATCAACAATTTATGCTCGAATTGCTCAATGAAGAAAAAGTCCTGTTGGTGCAAGGCACTGGATTTAACTGGAAAGAACACGATCATTTCCGCGTCGTGTTCTTGCCGAATTTAGACGACCTTACCGATGCACTGAACCGCCTAGCACGCTTTTTAACGCACTGGCGCAAACGGCATGGCACCGGCGAATTTGCCGCAAAATAAACCGCAGGGTTAGCCGAAGGCGTAACCCACTAAATCATCGTGAATTTTTAAATCATTGGAATGAAACACATGAAAGCAATCAATGTCGGCCTATGTGGCGTGGGAACTGTTGGTGGCGGTACCGCCACCGTTTTAAAGCGTAATGGCGAAGAAATCGCCCGCCGTGCAGGTCGCCCGATTGTGGTGACGATGGCGGCTAATCGTGACTTAGTTCGCGCACGTGAACTCGTTGGCGAAGGCGTTACACTGACCGACGACGCAATGGACATCGTCAACAATCCAGACATCGACATCGTCGTTGAATTGATCGGCGGCACCACGATTGCCAAAGATTTGGTACTCGCCGCGATTGAAAATGGCAAACACGTGGTGACTGCCAACAAAAAACTGATTGCTGAATACGGCAATGAAATTTTCGCCAAAGCGCAAGAAAAAGGCGTGATTGTCGCATTTGAAGCGGCTGTTGCGGGCGGCATCCCTGTCATCAAAGCGCTGCGAGAAGGCCTAACAGCCAACAAAATCGAATGGGTTGCGGGCATTATCAACGGCACCAGCAACTTTATCCTGACCGAAATGCGCGACAAAGGCTCAGCGTTTGCCGATGTACTCGCTGAAGCACAGCGCCTCGGTTACGCCGAATCGGATCCAACATTCGACATCGAAGGCCATGACGCAGCACACAAACTGACGATAATGAGCGCGATTGCGTTTGGTATCCCCGTTCAATTCGACAAAGCGTATTTAGAGGGCATCAGCAAACTTGATGCCGCCGACATTAAATACGCCGCAGAGCTTGGCTACCGTATCAAATTGCTCGGTATGACCCGCCGCCGTGCGAACGGTATCGAATTACGCGTATCACCAACGCTAATTCCTGCAGGCCGTTTGATCGCCAACGTCGATGGCGTGATGAATGCCGTGCTGGTGAAAGGCGATGCAGTGGGTGCGACGATGTATTACGGCCCAGGCGCTGGCGCAGAGCCAACTGCTTCATCAGTGATTGCCGATTTGGTCGACATCACTCGCTTGCACACCGCTGATCCAGAACACCGCGTGCCGCATTTGGCATTCCAGCCAAGCGCGATTGCTAATCTGCCGATTCTGCCGATTGATGAAGTGGAAACCTGCTATTACCTGCGTTTGTCTGCCAAAGACTTGCCAGGCGTGTTGGCCGATGTGACCGGTATTTTGGCCGAAGGTCAAATTTCAGTGGATGCCATGCTGCAAAAACCAGCCAGCGCAACAGGTTCTACTGCTGAAATCGTGATCGTGACGCATCTGGCCGTTGAGAAAAATATCAATGTCGCGATTGCGAAAATCGAAGCGTTAACGAGCACGGCCGGCAAAGTGGTGAAGTTGCGTTTGGAACATTTAAACGGCTAAAACAGCGGCTGCGAGGCGCGGATGCTGCTTCATAAGAGCCTCTCAAAATCCTCATGTACTTGGTGTACATTCCGGTTTTTTTCAGCTCTTATTCATTGCCTTCGCACCTCTCGCTCGCTGTTTAATTCTGATTACAAGGCTGTCGCAAGG
>CAUPHX010000155.1:0-7704 GCA_963511125.1 uncultured Deefgea sp.
ATTTATATCGGGCGCGCAGATTTTATTTGTCGCCTTTGGCGCGCTGGTGCTGGTACCGCTACTGACTGGTCTCAATCCGGCGATGGCGCTACTCGGTGCCGGTGTTGGTACTTTGATGTTTCAATTGATTACCCGTCGGCAAGTGCCGATTTTTTTAGGCTCGTCATTTGCTTTTATCGGGCCGATTATTTTTGCGATGCAAACGTGGGGCCAGGCCGCCACGCAATTTGGTCTGTTTTTTGCTGGCTTTATGTATTTTATTATCGCCGGCTTGATTAAATGGCGCGGCATGGGTTTTATCCATAAATTACTACCGCAGGTGGTGATTGGTCCGGTGATTATCGTGATTGGTCTGTCAGTTGCGGTAGCTGCTTCGGGCATGGCGATTGGGCAGGGCGGCGGTAAGCAATTAGTGCCGTATGGTGTGTCGCTGTTTTTAGCGGCGATTTCACTCGCGACGACGATTGCGGTATCGGTGTTTGCGGGCGGAATGCTCCGTTTGGTGCCGATTTTATCCGGTGTGATTGTGGGCTATGTCGCAGCGATATTTCTGGGGGTGGTGGATTTAGCGGCGATTGCGGCTGCGCCGTGGTTGGCAAAGCCAGAATTTGTCACGCCTGAAGTCAATTGGGCTGCGGCGTTATTCATGCTACCGGTGGCGATTGCACCAACGATTGAGCATATCGGTGCGGTGATGGCGGTGGGTAAAGTAACGGGCAACGATTACACAGTGAAACCGGGCTTGCATCGCACCTTAGGTGGTGATGGTTTGGGCGTGTGTTTTGCGGGCTTGATTGGTGGCCCACCGATTACGACGTATTCCGAAGTGACTGGCGCACTGATGATTACGCGCAATTTCAATCCGGTCATCATGACTTATGCGGCGGTGTTGGCGGTGATTTTGGCGTTTTTTGGTAAGTTTAATGCGATTTTGGTATCGATCCCGTTGCCGGTGATGGGTGGGATTATGGTGCTCTTGTTTGGTACGATTGCCTCGATCGGCCTGAAAACACTGATTGATAGTAAGGTTGATTTGATGTTGCCGCGTAATCTGGTGATTGTGTCGGTGGTACTCACTTGCGGGATTGGTGGTTTGATGGTGCAAGTGGGCAATTTTAACTTGGCGGGCGTGGGTTTAGTCAGTGTGTTGGCGATTGCTTTGAATCTATTGCTGCCAGTCGATAAGCATCACGATGGTATTGTAGAAGGGCAGGATATTTAAGGTATTGCTTTGTAGTCATTGATTAATAATGGCTACATTGAAATACATGTCGTGGCGGAGATCATTCTCCGCCATTTTTTATGTTTGAAACCTTATATTTTTTGTCGAGTGAGCTGCGACCATGCAGTGTGCAGCCAGTGGGTGATTGAATGCCAGCGAGTCAGGATTCGGCTACAGATCGAGCACGATGGAATGAGGTGGCAATCGATATAGCGATCATTGAGTTCTGCTCTTGGATGCGCATCGAGGGTATAAATTGAGCCATCGGACAATAAAATAGAGCCATGATCTTGCGGGGTATTGCGATAGTCGGCATTCATGATGTTGCTCCGTGAATTGGTAACAGTAGTTTATGCCGATCAAATCCCAGTCAGTAGACACATCCATTGCTGCAAGCCGTGATAGCAGTGAGCGGATTTTTGATCTGTGCTGTACGCCGTGACGCACTAGTGTATTGCTTGCGCAGATAGCCGCTAAAGAGCGCGATTTTTAATGCAGAACCGCATTAGATTTCAGATTGGCAGGGCGATTTGGTCGCTGTTTTGGTAGAATCGTTGCCTTGAGTAAAAATCCCATGAGTTTGAGCCGCGATGAGTGAAAAAAACAGCCCCGCAGTCAGTGCAGAAAATGCCCCTGTGACCAGTAATTTTATCCGCCAAATCATTGATGCCGACCTTGTGAGCGGCAAACACACTGCGGTGCAGACGCGTTTTCCGCCCGAGCCGAACGGCTACTTGCACATCGGCCACGCTAAGTCGATTTGCCTGAATTTCGGCATCGCCCAAGATTACAACGGTCTGTGCAATCTGCGCATGGATGACACCAATCCAGAAAAAGAAAACATTGAGTACGCCGCCGCCATCGAAGACGACGTGCGCTGGTTGGGTTTTGAATGGAATGGCGATGTGCGCCATTCTTCGGATTATTTTGAATTGCTTTACGGTTACGCCGTTGAATTGATCAACGCCGGCAAAGCGTACGTCTGCGAATTGAATAGCGACCAAATGCGCGATTACCGTGGCGACTTCCAAAAGCCAGGCCGTAACAGTCCGTTCCGTGATCGTACGCCTGCTGAAAACCTCGACTTGTTCACGCGCATGCGTGCTGGCGAGTTTGAAGACGGCAGCAAAACGCTGCGCGTTAAAATCGATATGCAATCGCCAAACCTCAATTTGCGTGACCCAGTCATCTATCGCATCAAACGTGCAACGCACATCAAAACGGGTGACGCGTGGTGCATTTACCCGATGTATGACTACACACACTGTATTTCTGATGCGCTAGAGGGCATTACCCATAGCTTGTGTACCTTGGAATTTGAAGATCACCGTCCGTTGTACGACTGGGTTCTCGACAATATCAGCTTGGAATGCCATCCACAGCAGATCGAGTTTTCGCGCCTTGAATTGCTGTATTCGATCACTTCGAAACGCAAATTGAACCAACTCGTGACGGGCAATTTTGTATCGGGCTGGGATGATCCACGCATGACGACGATTAGCGGTATGCGTCGCCGTGGTTATAGTCCTGAAGGCATTCGTTTGTTTGCGCAGCGGATTGGCGTGTCAAAAGGCGAAAACATCATTGATTTCACCACGCTCGAAGGCGCGGTGCGCGAGCAACTCGAAGGCAGCAGCCCACGGGTGATGGCGGTACTTAATCCATTGAAAGTGACGCTGACCAATTTTGAAGCCGGCGTAACCGGTTCACGTACTGCACCATTCCATCCACATCACGAAGAATTCGGCGAACGTGAAATCCCCATCGCGCGTGAAATTTGGATCGAGCAAGACGACTTTACGGAGGTACCACCAAAAGGCTGGCAACGCCTGACCTTGGGCTCGGAAGTGCGCTTGCGTTATTCCTACGTGATTAAGTGCGATGAAGTGGTGAAAGACGCCGACGGCAAAGTGATCGAATTGCGTTGCAGTTTGGATACTGAAACGCTCGGCAAAAATCCAGAAGGCCGCAAAGTGAAAGGCGTGATTCACTGGATTTCCGCTGAGCACGCAGTCCCTGCGACGGTGAATTTGTACGAACGGCTGTTTACCGAAGCGCGCCCTGATGCAGTGCGTGGTGAAGACGGCCAGTATGTGGATTTCACCCAGTTTATCAATCCTGAGTCACTTAAAACGATTACTGCTTACGTGGAAAGCTGCGTGGTGAATGCAGCACCAGAAACGCGTTATCAATTTGAGCGTTTAGGCTATTTCATCACCGATCGACATAGCCACCAAGCAGGTGGTACGCCCGTATTTAACCGTACGGTGACCTTGAAAGACAGTTGGGCGAAGTAATGCGAGGCTCGGTTCGCGCTCTGCGGACCGATACTTGGTGTGTTCAATTGAGTTGATGAGGTTGAAACGAATGAAACTGATACTTGCGACGATGATGGTCGTTCTGGCTGGCTCTGCAATGGCCGAAGAAGCACGTAAACCTTTGTTTACGGGCCAATTGGGGGCTGCGCCAGTACAGGTCGTATATGAATATCTAGGCAATCGACTCACCAACGAACAGGGGATTGGTGAGTATCAACGACTTGCCATCCAACAAACTTCGGCTGGCCCTGAAAACTTTAAAAAAGTGAATATTGAGCTGCAAATGCAAGGCTTGATGGACGATTCAGTACGCACACAGCGTTTTCAGTTGGGTTTGAGTTTTGACGATGCCACTTCGGTCTGGCTGATTGATTCGGCAAAGCAAGATTGGCAATGCCGCCGTGGCAACAGCAAGGGCTGGACGCAAAAACCGTGTAAATAAACCGTCGAAAAATGGGGGCTTAGCCCCTGTTTTTTTAGTGTGCATTTTTTGTTTTAAGTTTGGATGAAAATCAATGAGCTTTATGAAAGACAAAGCACCGACAGTGCGGCATTTATTTCGTAATTTCTGGCGCATTGCTAAGCCATATTGGGTTTCCGAAGAGAAATATAGTGCGCTGGGTTTGCTTACGCTGGTTGTCGCTTTATCGCTTGGCGTTGTGTATATGCAAGTGCAGATTAATGCTTGGTATAACGCTTTTTATAATACGATTCAAAATTATGACGTAAATGGATTTTGGGCTGCGCAAAGAAAATTCGCTGTTTTGGCCTTTTTCAATATTGTTATTGCGGTCTATGCAATTTATTTCCGGCAAATGCTGGATGTGAAATGGCGTAAATGGATGACCCAGTCTTATGTGAATAAATGGCTGGCGGAACAAAATTATTATCGTTTGCAACTCACCGATAAAAATACGGATAACCCCGATCAGCGTATTGCGGATGATGTGAATATGTTTGTTTCATATTCATTGTCGCTGGCGATTGGATTGTTAAAAGCCATCGTGACTTTGGTTTCATTCGTTAGTATTTTATGGACATTGTCTGGCGCATTGAAATTTACCTTGGCAAGCCAAGCGGTTGAAATCCCTGGCTATATGGTTTGGGTGGCGATTATTTACGCGATGATTGGCACTGCGATTACCATTTTAATTGGTAAGCCCTTAGTGAGTATTAATTTCATGCAGCAACGTTATGAAGCCGATTTTCGCTTTAGCTTGGTGCGAACTCGTGAAAATGCCGAATCAATCGCACTGTATGCTGGTGAGAAAGAAGAGCGAAGCGGATTTTTTGGCCGAATCGAACTCATCGTCGGAAATTATTGGCAACTCATGCGAATGCAGAAACGTTTAAGTTTCTTTTCAAATTTTTGGGGGCAGTTAGCGATTATTTTTCCCTTTATCGTCGCAGCACCTCGATATTTTGCTAAAGAATTTACTTTGGGCCAGTTGATGCAGATTAACTCAGCTTTTGGCCGAGTCTATGATTCTCTTGAATTTATTATTAATTCATTCTCTACGTTGGCTGAATGGAAAGCGGTTATTGACCGTTTAGTTACATTTGATCAAGGTCTGGCTAAAGCGCAAGCTTTGCCACGCTTGCAGCCGCAAGTGATTGCCGCTGGTTTGCAATTACAAGATTTGCTGGTAACTAAGCCCAATGGCGAGATTTTGCTAGAGAAGCTGAATTTACAACTTAACGCGGGCGATACGCTGTTGGTGCGTGGCGCTTCGGGGGCAGGTAAATCGACCTTGTTGCGTGCAATGGCAGGTATCTGGCCCTATGCCAAAGGGGTATTGAGCTTGCAGGCCGATACCACTACGCTGTATCTGTCGCAAAAACCGTATATGCCGCTCGGGACTTTGCGCGATGCGCTGTATTACCCGCAAGCGGCGCGAAACGACGATGCTCAAATTGCCGAGTTGCTGGCGCTGGCGGGTTTGTCGCATTTATTGCCGCGCTTGGATGAAACCGATGCGTGGTCGCATGTGCTGAGTTTGGGTGAGCAACAACGTATCGCTTTGCTGCGCGTGATGCTGGTCAAGCCTGACTTCCTGTTTATGGATGAATCCACCTCGGCACTCGATGCGGCAGGCGAAGCGCGGCTGTATGCTGCCGTGGTGGAATACATGAAAGACGGCGTGATGGTGAGTGTTGGCCATCGGGCTGGCTTGGTCGAATATCACGCCCAAGTGCTCGAATGCGAAGGGCAGGGCAAGTGGGTGCTGGGGAGTTTGAAATAATGCCGAGGCCGATTCGGGCTAAGGTAATTTGCCTGTTTGAACTGCAGGGTCAGTTCCTGTTGGCTGAAGGTTTTGATCCAACTAAAAATCAGCATTATTTGATGCCAATTGGTGGTGGCGTTGATTTTGGTGAGCGTAGCGAAGATGCGATTCGCCGTGAAGTATTAGAAGAAATCGGCCATGAGATTCAAAATTTGCGCTTGCTGCAGGTCATTGAAAATGTATTCACGTTTGATGGTGTCGCAGGGCATGAAATTGTCTTTGTCTATCAGGCTGATTTGACAGAGTCCTTGCAGGGTTTGCGCGGTGTTGAATCCAATGGTGTTGAATTTAATTTGCGCTGGTTAAGCCGTGAAGAGATCAAAAATTTAGCGTGGCCAGTTTATCCAGATGGATTGCTGGATGCGATACCAGTTTTATGAATTTGAAGAAGAGTAAACAATGTTAAAAAACGATACTTTCCTCCGCGCTTTGATGCGTGAACCTGTTGAATACACGCCGGTGTGGATGATGCGCCAAGCAGGGCGTTATTTGCCTGAATATTGCGCGACGCGCAAAAACGCCGGTTCATTTTTGCAGCTTTGCAAAAATACTGAACTAGCGACTGAAGTGACTTTGCAGCCACTCGATCGTTTCCCGCTCGATGCGGCGATTTTGTTTTCGGATATTTTGACCGTTCCCGATGCGATGGGTTTGGGCTTGTATTTTGCCGAAGGCGAAGGCCCGAAGTTTGAGCGCACGGTGCGTACTGAAGAAGACGTTGCCAAATTGTTTGTGCCGGATGTCGGTACTGAGCTGAAATATGTGACTGATGCGGTGAGCTCGATCCGCAAGGCGCTGGATAACCGCGTTCCGCTGATTGGTTTTAGTGGCAGCCCATACACTTTGGCCTGTTATATGGTGCAGGGTGGTAGCTCTAGCGATTATCGTGAAATCAAAACCATGATGTATGCGCGTCCAGACCTTTTGCATCGTATCCTAGAAGTCAATACCCTCACGGTGATTGATTATCTGAATGCGCAAATTGAAGCGGGTGCGCAAGCGGTGCAGATTTTTGATAGCTGGGGAGGTTCTTTGCCATTCGGTAAATACCAAGAATTCTCATTGCAATACATGGCAAGGATTGTGGCTGGCCTCAAACGGGAACACGATGGTCGTCGCGTACCTGTGATTGTGTTTACCAAGGGCGGTGGTCAATGGCTGGAAGACATCGCCGCGACGGGTTGCGATGCGATTGGCCTAGATTGGACCACCGATTTGGGTGAAGCACGCCGCCGTGTGGGCGACAAGGTAGCGCTACAGGGTAATTTTGATCCAGTGGCGCTGTTTGCACCGCCTGCGGCGATTGAGGCAGAAGTTGAACGTATCCTCTCCAGTTACGGTGGCGGTACCGGACATGTGTTTAATTTGGGACACGGAATTTCGCAATTTACTAACCCAGACCATGCGGCCGCTTTGGTCGCCGCAGTACATCGTTATTCTGGAAAAAAATAAAACTTACGGCTTGTATTTAAGTTGTAATGGATATGAAAATCAATGATTTATCGGCGTTTTATGTAGTCTTGCATTGTGAAGTTACGGTAAGTTATGCACATTTTGGATTGGCTTGGTTTTTGACTTGTCAATCCCCTAGTGAAAAAATGATGCAAATAGTTGACAAAGTTAAGTGCTTGATTTGATTGATGTATTTCTGGTGTTTAATTTTTGTGCAACTTAACCGCATCCCCGTTTTCATTGAGGATTTTCGGACTTTTGCTAAGTTGCTAACAAAATTACCCACAGAAACTGTGTATAACCCTGTGGTGAATTTTTTTTGCGAAAAAGAGAGACAAAGTGGCAAGTTTTGCCCTGATTGCGCTTGACGTACCACTGAAAAAACTGTTCGCGTATGACACAGCAAACTTTACGGTCGCTGTAGGGG
>CAUPHX010000156.1:0-7676 GCA_963511125.1 uncultured Deefgea sp.
ATATAAATTATTTTACTTCAGAAAACATAAAGACCTCGAATAGGTACGCTGGCTCAATTAAATAAAGCCAGCGCGAATGCGTTATTTGCTAATCGTGCCAAAAATTTTGTCGCCGGCATCACCCAAGCCCGGAATGATGTAGCCCTGCTCGTTCAAATGCGAATCGAGCGACGCCGATACGATTTGCCCATCAGGATGTTTTTCATTCATCAGCTTGACGCCTTCAGGCGCCGCCACCATCACAATAGCGATAATTTCTTTGCAGCCATTGCGTTTAAGCATATCCACCGTTGCGACCAAAGAGCCGCCCGTTGCCAGCATCGGATCAATAATTAAAGCGAGGCGGTCTTCTAAATCGCCGACGAATTTTTCAAAATACGGTACAGGCTGCAATGTTTCTTCATCACGCGCCAAACCGACCACACTGATTTTGGCCGACGGCACTAAATCCAATACACCGTTGAGCATCCCCAAACCCGCGCGCAAAATCGGCACGACAGTGAGTTTTTTACCTTTGATTTTTTTCACTTGCACATCGCCGCACCAACCTTGGATCATCACATCCTCAAGTGGCAAATCCCGCGTTGCTTCATACGCCAACAAACGTGCTAGCTCTTCGGTGAGCAGGCGAAATTTATTGGTCGACACATCGGCCTCACGCAATAAAGCCAATTTATGTTGTACTAAAGGATGATTTACGACGGTGATTTGCATGATGTCTCTCGCTAACAGGAATGCCGACATTGTAGGCATTCCCAGCGAAAGCGCTATTGTGGAAAATCCGGAAAATAACTCTTTTTTGATTTAGATCGCCACTTAGCGGGCCGAGAAGGGTTTTGTTACCATCCGTTTTTACTTGCCTTTGTTAGCTCATGCCCTTAAATGAGTCTTCCACGCTGGAAATAGTCTTTCCTGCCCGAAACCTCAACTGACAACTTGAAATTCGCATTTCGGCTTAGCAAGGTAGGTCTTTAAGACACCGCCTTAATATGCCGAGCGACCCAAATTGCTAGTAGTCCTGCAATACAACTCAATACACCGATCCAGCCATAATGCTGCAAATGCCCTTGCGCATCTTGCGTGAGTAGCAGCCCCGCTAAAAGTGATGCCGCGCCGGAGGCAAAATTTTGCATGGCGGAATTAAACGCCATTAATCGGCCCCGCAAATGCGGTACCGTGGCGGCGGTGACCATGGTTGAAGCGGGAATGAATCGACCGCTGACAAAAATAAAAAACAGCACCGAAATCACTAAATGCCATGGCAATGCTAGCGCCAAATTTTGTGTCACCAAAATAATGGGCACACAACTGCCCAGCACCAGCCAAGTGACCACTTTTCGTGCGGTGTACCGATCGGTGAGTCGACCAATCAAAGGTCGGCTAAAGATGGTTGCGGCGCCGCCGACCAAATAAAAATACATCAGATCGCTGGCCGGCAAGCCGACATTGGCGACCAAGGTCGGCGCGATAAAGGGGATCACCATAAAGCCTGAAATCATCAGCATCGCCGTCAACCCCACCGCCCACCAATGATTTTTCACGCTGAGCAGCTCACGGTAATTATCCAGCCAATTGGCATCGTGATTGAGCGTCGCTAGATGCGCGCGAACCGGTGGCACGTAGCGCACCATCGCCACTGCGACCACGGCACAAATCCCCGTCAAAGCAAAAAACGGCATCCGCCAGCCGCTTTGCGCCGCCAACCATAAACCCAGCGGCACGCCTGCCACCGCTGAAATCGAAAAGCCGAGCATCACCCAACTCATCGCCTGCCCTCGCCGCTCTGGTGGTATTAAATCGCCGACAATCGCCAACGCAATCGAGCCGATGACGCCACCAAAAATCCCAGCCAAAATTCGCGCGGCGAGCAAAGTATAAAAACTATCGCTCAAACCGCAGGCCAGCGTCGCCAACATCAAACCGGCGTAACAAAATAGCAGCGCATGACGACGATCAAAGCGATCCGCCTGCGATGAAGCCAGCAAGGCAGAACACCCTGCTGCCAAAGAATAGGCCGAAACCAAGAGTCCAAAATGCGCCGTATTGATTTGAAATTCGGCCATCCAATACGAGGCCAAGGGCATCATGATCATGAAATCAGCGATGGTGGTGAACATCACCAGCATCAAAGTAATCAGCATGGCGAATTCTTGGCGGGAAGAAAGTGGCATCGGGGAAACCTAGCAAAGGGTGTTTTTGCAGTCTACCCGAATCGATAACTATGACAATGGAGAATTACACAAGTAATGGTATATCTACGTAGCCAATATAAAATATTGCTACCATAGATATACCCATTCAATTAGCTAAGTGATTTGTACAGATTGAACACACTCAACAATGAAATTAACGTTCCTACCAGCCACAAGAGCATCCGAGCATTCAGTTTATGGCACAACCATGCTGCAAACGGCGCCGCAAATAAACCGCCCACAATCAAACCCGCCACGAGCAACCAATGATCCATTTTTGCCCACAGCAAAAACGCACCTGCTGTTGAAAACGCAATAAAAAACTCAGCCGCATTCACGGTACCAATCGTTTTGCGTGGGTCGTTACCGCGCCCCACCAAAGTCGACGTGACCACGGGACCCCAGCCACCACCGCCCACCGCATCGACAAATCCACCCAGCAAAGCTAATGGAGCGACATGTTTGATTTCATTCGAATGTGGCTTTGGATGCGTGGCCAGCCAAGCTTTGCGCAAAATATATAAACCCATCACCAATAAATACGCGGCGATATACGGTTTGATCAGTTTGCCATCGATATTAGTCAATAAAAAAGCACCGACCACACCACCAATCACGCCCGGAAATACCAAACGTTTGAACAGCGCTTTATCCACATTGCCAAATTTCAAATGCGATAAACCAGAAAATCCCGTGGTAAATACTTCAGCCACATGCACCGCCGCTGATGCCGACGCAGGGCTAGCACCAATGCCAATTAAAAATGTATTTGAGCTAATCCCGTAGGCCATCCCCAGCGCGCCATCAATCGCCTGCGCAGCGAAACCAACACCAACCGCCAGCCAGAACATTGGCGAGGTCAAAACATAATGCGCGCCCGTTAATGCGCTCTGTTGCAGCGGCTCATTGACATGCTGCAAAGCATAGCCAATCGTCGTCACCAAAATCAGCAAAGCAAAACCGATAAAGCGTTTGCGCTGCCAAAATTGCCGCTCGCTGCCAATCGCCTCATCCAGAGGCGGGATACCAATCGCTTGGTGCTCTAGATTTTCGGGCGTAGCCGATAAGTCTGCGTGGCGGATTTTCATCTGGGTAACTTGAATAAGAAAATAATGCGAGAGTGTAAGCGAAATACAAATTACAAATTAGAACGATTTGTTGCCTATTTATAACCATTAGCGCTATAAAAAAAAGCCGAGCATCGCTCGGCCTTGGTAATCCAATTTGCTCGTTTAGACTTTCGGCTTCGTATCGCTAGCAAGCGCCGTTTTTACACTCGCAACGCCATGCTCTACACCATCAACAGCTTTACCTGCCAATTCACGCGCTTTGGCACCTGCTTGGTCAGCGACGGACTCCGCTTTTGTCGCCACTTCAGCCGCAGTTTGCTTGCTTGCATCCCAAGCGTGCTCAGCTGCGATGGTCGCTTTATCACCTAGCACGCCCGCTTTAAGTGCCACGTTATCAGCAACCTGGCCCGCTTTATCTGATAATTCAGCCGCTTTGAATGCAGCTTGATCAGCAAGCAACTCCGCTTTTACTGCCACTTCAGCAGCTGTTTGCTTGGTCGCATCCCATGCCTGGTCAGCAGCGATTGTTGCCTTATCACCCAACTCTGCTGCCTTTAATGCAACTTGATCTGCAACATCACCCGCTTTATCCGCTAATTCAGAGGCTTTGAACGCTGCTTGATCTACTGCTGCCTCTACCGATTGCTCAGCGGCATCTAAAATCCCTTTTACTTTGTCGAAAATACCCGTCATTTAATTACTCCTTGGTGAGATCAGTGAACAATACGTGTAACGATACAGGGATGTTCTAAAACCAACAAAATCCTAACAAAATATAACATTCATCGATACATAAATCTTCAACCTATGTAAGCCGCCAGTTTTTACCCCCGCAACGGCGAGCAAGATGAATCACGACACATTTGCGCTTTACCCAAGCAAGAGCGCCGCGTCAGTGGCAAACTGAGCACTCTACCCGTAACCCAAGTCACCATGATGAACCTAGCGACCGCCAAGACCATTATCCAAAACTGGGATAAGCCCCTGATTCGGCATATTTTTTGGTATTTAGTTATTCCTGCGCATGTTGAATTGCAACGCGCAGCACCCTTAACTTATGCCTATCGCAATGCGCAACATATCCCTTATCGCTTGATCTATTTCATTCAGTTTTTGCTCGCCATTGGCGCGTTTGCCATGAGTGACCTCCTCACTGAATCATCGCTGGTACTCGCAGTCAAGATAGCCTCTGCTTATTGCAGTGTGATGTATGGGGTGTGGACACTGGCGTATTGGTCAATGCGGAGGCCAAAAGCGACATAGTACGAAATCTTACTGGATTTAATCTACTCAAACTCATCGTACATTGCCAGTAGACTTAGCAATTTCGCCACCAAAAAACTAGGGTTAATGCGCAGTAGGAACGACTGGATTAGACTGAGCGACAGGCCGGAGTCGGCCATTACCAGTCACTCATTGTGTTTGAAGGCTCAGTGTCGCCAGTGGCGCGATAATAGGCGGAGTCGGCCTTGGAAAAGCGCGCGCCCCCAGTTTGCTATCCAGTTCGGGGAACGAATTTCTCAGTAATGAAAAAGCCGGTTTACAAACATTCTGCACACCATCGCGCCCTTACTGGCATGCGCTATGGGTCTGGGTCTTATATTTTTTAACTTACCATCCATAAAAACCATGACGCCTTCACCTATCCACATCGTGCAAGCTCAGCTTGATGCATACAACTCAAAAGACATCGATGCGCTTATGCGTACTTATGCTCCGGACGCCGAACAGTTCACGCTGCATGGTGAGTGCCTCGCCAAGGGGTATGAACAGCTTCGTTCACGCTTCCTATTGCGATTCGAGGAACCTGACCTTTACGCACGCTTGCTGTCACGTGTCGTCGTAGGCAATATTGTCACCGATTTGGAACTCATTACCCGTAATTTCTCGGAAGGCCTCGGTTCTATTGAAATGCTCTGCATCTACGAAATTAGGGATGGCCATATTCAGCGGGCATCATTTGCGGTGGGCGAAAAAAGGATTTGCGCTCCGGTCAGCGTGATTTAAGAATGCTGGCAAAGCTGCTGGCTTTCTTGGCTGAACCCACTGCGGAAAGAAAGCACATTGACCGGTCTTCCTAGGTAAATTACGCATGTCCGCCCTGGGTCGAGTGCTGCCTCTTAACCCACTGGCTAACTGCGTGAACGTGGGTGATTTAGATAAGAAAGGTGGATGTATTGATGAAAATCCACGCCTAGAGCGCAGGCGTGATGGGGGTAATGCCGATCAAGCTCCACGCAGGTAGTCTTTGCTGGTACATGCGCCAGACCCATCCGGAGCGGATGATTTTGTTTAACGCCATTTGAACACGTTGACCAGCAGGCTTAGCGAGCAGTTGAGTGGATAAATAGATCCCCGATCGACTGGCAGGAATATCCACCAATTGGGTAATCTGTAAATCATCGGCGATACCGTGCACAGTGGCGGCCTCCAAAAAGACCATCGGCGGAATTATGATGGCATCAGCACGATTCAAGGCCATCTTGTGGGCAATGACATCGAGATCGACGACTTCTTCTAATTTGTTTTTTTGCTTTAACTCAGCCAAAAGTGCAAGGTATTCGGGGCCCGAATTCATCCCGCGTACAACATTGACCAGCAATTTTCCTTGCTGCAATAAAAGCAGCGGATCGACATTCGTGAGTCGACTTTTTCTACTGATTAAGCTGCTTTTAACCGAAAGAATAGGCGTCATTACCCCAGCAAGATCACGCTGCGAGATTTGTGCTGCAACAATCAAATCTATTTCGCCTTGCTCAAACATCCGCAGTGCGCGCACCCGAGGCAAAATCAAATACTTAAATTTGCAGCCCGTTTCTTGCTCTACTTTGCTCAGTAATTCAGGAATGATGCCACTCACTTGCTGACCATTGATTTTCATCGTTTCGCCCAGTGGACTCACCGCCACAGAAATGGGGCGCTCGCACAGGCTGTTCGGCCACACCCAAGCCGAAACTAGCATCAACCCCATCCCGAGCACCCACATCGCACTGCGCATCCCAACTATTCCTTGGCTTTGAATGGTTCTAAATATAGTGCACGCCTCAGCACATTACCACAGCAAAGACCAAGAAAAAACTTGCGTTCGATTCACTTTAGGTATTTAATTTCTGTACAGACAGAAACAAAGGAATTGAAATGACTCTCAGCCCAACCATGCAGAAATACATCGTCCACTGGGGCGAAATGGGTACTCGCTGGGGCGTGAATCGCACTGTGGCACAAATCCATGCACTGCTGTTTTTGGTCAATACACCAATGACCGCCGATGAAATTATGGCAACGCTGACCGTCGCCCGCTCGAACGTCAGCAATAGCCTCAAAGAGCTGCAAAGCTGGGGCTTGGTCAAAGTTCAGCACGAATTAGGCGACCGCCGTGATTACTTCGTGGCATTGCAAGACGTGTGGGAAATCTTTCGAGTCATTACTGAAGAACGCAAAAAACGTGAACTCGATCCAACACTCACCGTGCTGCGCGAATGCGCGATAGAAGCCCAAACTGATACTGCAATCGAAGCGGCTACCCGCGAAAAAATGGATCAGGTGCTCGAATTTTTAGAAGTACTGCTATCAGGCTACGATGATTTCAAAAAACTGCCGCCGAGTACGGTGATTAAATTACTCAAAATGGGTAGTAAACTCGGCCAACTGGCCTCGCTATTTGGTAAAGACACAGATTAACACTGTTGTTAAATCAAGGAGATTCACCATGCCACACTATGAAATCTTTTATGACGATGCTTGCCCGATGTGCCGTTTTGAAGTCTTGCGCTTGCTGCGAAAAGATAGCAATCACAGCTTTACCGCCATTGACATTAGCGCCCCGCAGTTTGAGATCCAACAGTATGGCGATGGATTGGACGTCGCAAAAATGCAGGAACTACTGCATGTTCGCCGCGATGATGGCGTGATGCTGATTGGCGTGGATGCGATTGCTGCGCTGTATTTAGCGATTGGCAGCAAGTGGACTGGCTTACTCACTTGGCAACTGACCCGCCCGACTGCAGCGCGACTCTATGCGTGGATCGCTCGCCATCGCTACCGCGTCAGCGCCCTGCTCGGCTTTGCACCGCGCTGCCGTGATGGCATCTGTAAATTATAAAACTTGGCCCACAACTTTCTCTTTAAACAGAAACAAAGGAAATTACCATGTCTGCTCTGACTTATTTTGTTTGCGTTGTGGTGCTCAGCCTCATCAGCAGTGCTGTGCTTATTGTTTGGCAACAGCGTGCCATCGGCCCTTTACTCGATGAAAGCTGCCCCGGCAGCGGCGCTCACTACTGGCGCCACACTTTGGCGGCGCTGCAATTATTGATACCGATGCTACTGGTACTCGCATTTGCCAGTGAAATGGACAGCAATATCGTCAATTCATTACGGACCGCTTTAGTTTGGCTGTTTTTAGGCCATTTAC
>CAUPHX010000157.1:0-7599 GCA_963511125.1 uncultured Deefgea sp.
AAATGCACCGTGAGTTGAAGTATGACTATCACCACAGACGACCGTCATGCCGGGCAGAGTAGCGCCATTTTCTGGGCCAACCACGTGCACGATGCCTTGGCGGAGATCTTTAAATGGAAAGTACGCTAGCGCGCCAAATTCTTTGATATTCGCGTCGAGGGTTTCGACTTGCAAACGAGAAATAGGATCTTGAATCCCCTTTTCCCATTCATTGGTTGGGG
The DNA here is from genome assembly GCA_963511125.1 of uncultured Deefgea sp. Lineage (GTDB taxonomy): Bacteria > Pseudomonadota > Gammaproteobacteria > Burkholderiales > Chitinibacteraceae > Deefgea. The sequence continues at coordinate 222 of CAUPHX010000157.1, forward strand.
TATTGTGATCAGCGGTCGCAACCACAGAGGTATTGCGCCATGGTTGACGATTAGCCAGCTTCAAGCCTTCAAAGGCCTGTGGGCTCGTCACTTCATGCACCAAGTGGCGGTCAATATAGATCAAGCAAGTGCCGTCGGCTTCTTCATGCACAACGTGAGACTGCCAGAGTTTGTCGTAAAGCGTTTGAGCCATAATATCGTCGCAAATAAGGCTATCGGGGAACTCATAAAGTTAGCACAGATGCACTTTTGCGACAACCCGCAATACCCGATTTACCCAACATCCACGATAACTTTTAGCCTATTTGTCATTGCCGATTGATAATTATTTGTCTGTCAAGCGCAGTGGCCAATCAAAGCCTGCATTTTTGTACTTCACTTGCAGTGCGGCAGCTTTGCCGCGACCAGCCCCAAGTGACTCAATGAAAACCCAATCCGCCAGTTGCTTGACTACACATCTCAAATCACTCAATCAGAATCAGCGCGTGCCTGACAATTTGCAACGCAAAAAGCTAAAGATCGCCTCTGGAATGTCTTACTGAACAAACCCATCAGTGACGATCGATGTGGCCATAAGAAAGTACGACTACCCGAGGGAGGCTACGAAGCCGACCTAGATCAGCAAGGCAAAAAAAGACAGTAAGAGTTGTTTCGTTATTCTTTAAGGACGTCGCGAAAGAGCGGGAATACGTTTAAATCAAATATAATGAGTATATCCACAGAGAGCATACCAAATAATTGCTACATTGATATACCCATAGAAAATAGAAGCTCAGAGCACTGCTACAAGCGATTAATCAAAGGCAAAAAGCCGCACTAACAAAATTACCCAGACTAGGAAAGGTAATAAAGCACAATTAATCATATGGAATAGTGCCGTGATTCAATCAGCAGTGGCTTATATGATGAATGCAATTGAATTCATCACGTCCCTTTAACAGGAGCACATTCCATGATCAAAAAACAAAGTCCTCGTGACATTCGCAAACAACTCGGCATGAATCAACATGATTTCTGGAGCCAAATTGGTGTCACGCAAAGCGGTGGTTCTCGCTATGAAAGTGGCCGCAACATGCCCAAGCCCGTAGCCGAACTACTTCGCGTTGTGCATATAGAAGGGATTGATTTAGCAAGCCTACGCAAAGCAGAAATCAAAGTTTTAGAACTGTTGCGCACTGAACGCCCAGAATTGCTGACAGAGCTGATCAACAAAGTGGAGCAAGCTGAGTTGGCTGCCGCCTAAACACTCAACTTAACCTGCAAGCCCACGCTTTCAATCTGGGACACAAGCTGCTGCATCCACTCAAGGGGTGCAGCAGTCAGTCTTGGGGCCTCAATTTGCAGCGAGGGTCGTGCCAGCCCATAGAGCAGCACACCTTGCAAAGGCACGCCTTGTGCCAATTGCTCGGCTAGAAATGCCACGTAAGCATCCAGCTCTGCCGGACTCGGCAACGCGCCATCGAGCGCGAACATACAGGTTTGCACCCATGTGGGGCACAATGCCGCTGCCGTTGCCAACCGCCGCACCACCTGCTGGCGATTCAATTTAATTTGATTCACAAATTCAAAGCCGTCTTGCGGCACACGATCAAGCTTGAACCAAACTTCCCCATTGATGGCGGCCATTTTCTTTAAGCCAGCCTGCACATTGCTTTTGTCCATTTGACTGCCATTGGTAATCAGCACCGTTTTGATGTGATCACGCAAAGCAAAACGATCGATTGCACGTTCAACGACCTCCATGCACGCCAAAAATTGCGCCGATGTCGTTGGCTCGCCATTGCCAGAAAAAGCGATGTCATTCAAACGACGTACTTCTTCGGGTACAGCACGCAGCATAAAATCGCCGTGCACAATATCGCGCAACATCACATCCAGCTCTTTTTCAAGTTGCTCAACAAGGGTATCTGGCGCTGGGCCACGCTGCAAATCAGGTACCTGGCAATACACACAGCGCCAATTACAGGCATTATTTGGATTTAGATTAATTCCAACCGACACGCCCCCCGCTCGCCTCGATACCACTGGATAGACATAAGTTAATCCAGCGATATCTCGGGAATGGTCATCCACACGCAGTGGGACAATGACAGGTATTTCAAGCGCCATGTTCAGGCGCCCTTACCAACAACACGGGTGTTTTCGCGATGCGCAGCACGCCTTCAGCCACGCTACCCAATAGAAGATGCGTCAATCCGCCGTAGCCATGCGTACCCATGACCAATAGTTCCGCCTGCCACTTTTCAGCCTCATCGACCAAAGAGCGTGCAATTTGCCCACCCCAAATCTCGAGTAACTCCACTTCCACGGTTAAACCCACCGCCCGTAACTCTTCGGCACGGGCATCCAGCAAGGTCTGCCCACCTTGACGGAGTGAAGCCTGCAATTGAGGCACATCCAAAAACTCATTCGCACTCCAAGCAAACTGAGCCAAATCAATCACATGCACCAGACGAACAACGGCCTTTTGATCGCTAGCTAAGCGTTTAGCCTCTTGCAGCGCTGTAGCACTAGTATCACTGTGATCGACGGGAACTAAGATTCGTTGGTACATAATAAAGACTCCTTTAGGGATTGATTATTCAGTCTAGCAGCCCAAATCTATTGCAGCTTGTGAGTGTCGAGCATAAACTCGAATTAGAAACGCCTAATTTATAAGACTATGCCACGAATTAAACTTGAATTACCAGCGTGCACGCTGTTTGAATGCGATATTTCGGTCAGAATCACCGACATCAACTATGGCAATCATTTAGCCAATGATGCGCTGCTTGGTCTGCTGCACGAAGCAAGATTACGTTGGTTGTGTAGCTTAGGTTTTCACAATGAAATGGATATTGGTGGTGCGGGATTAATCCTCTGTGATGCTTCACTGGTATTTTCACACGAAGCATTTTACGGTGATGTGTTGCATATTCGTCTAGGCGTTGACGAAATCAGCAAGACTCGGTTTGAACTTTATTATGATGTAAAAAACCAAGACAAACCCATCGCTAAGGCAATGACCACAATGGCCAGCTTTAGTTACACCCAACGAAAAACAATGAGTTTGCCCGAACCATTTCGGCAAATTTTAGTCAGCTCAGGAGCTGTATCGAAATGAAAAAATATCCATCTAATAGTCCAGAAGCCATGGCCCGCATCTTAGTGATGCAAATGATGTGTGATGGTAGTTTTGACCCCGAAGAAATCGATGAACTTGAACACCTGCATGCCTATGAAATCCTCGGCATTACGCGCAAAGGCTTTATCCAAGTTTTACAAACCTACTGCAATGACATCACCGATGAAGCCGATGAAAATGGTCAGATTCGCCTGATCGACAAACAACGCATCGATGACTTTCTTGAAACCATCGACGACCCACAAAAACGCTTGCAATTGGCAGCGTTAGCACTTGACATCGCCAAATCAGATCAAGAAATTTGCGACGCCGAACTCGCCGTATTTAGCCGAATGTTAAAAAAATGGCACCTCACTCTGGATGACCTTGCTGTCGCATTTGATGACTAGATGAGTTTAAAACTAAGCTATTTGTCGTGATTAGAGCTAAAAAGAGAAAGGCATTATCAAATACTCGGATGCGCCATGAGCTCTATAGCAGACTTTCACAAATCCTTTGAACGCAATTTTATTCCTACGCTTGGACGTAAATTTGCTTTCATTGGACTGTTTTTTATTTTCCCACTCTGCATGCTCATCGCAGTTTCTGCAACTGAATCCACGTTACAAAGCGCCCTCAGCAAACTCGATGTGGAAACCAGTAAGCTGATCCTCAATGAGCTGGCTCAGATTAAGCTCTATGCTTGGATTGCTACAATATGCTCTGGCTTGCTGTGCGCCATTCAAATCACCTATTTACACTTTTGGATCACCAAACCCGTCCGCTTAATCGATCAGGTTTTTGACGATGCTGCGAGTCATGACGGAGATTTATCCAAAAACATTCCCGCGCCCTACTCCGACGAAATCAGCCAACTGGCCCTCACGTGCAATCGTTTCTTAGGCAAGCAACGTGATATTGTTTCCAACGTACAAACCATGACCGTTGGTATGGCACTTGAAGCGGCTAAATCACAAAAACACATCAAAGATTCAGCCTCGGCAACCGAACAGCAGGACCGACTTGCCAAAAAAGTCGTCGAGGCCAGCAACAGTACGACAGAAGGTATCAATCACGTATCGAGTCGGACCGGTGAAATTTCACAAACCACAGCGCAAAATTTAGTCATGGCTCGGCAATCCTATGCCGAGCTGCAAGACGTCACCACCCGCATTAATGCCATTACACATAAAATTGGCAATTTTAATCAGACTGTAGATGGGCTCAACAAACGCTCCGCCAGTATTAAAACCATTGTTGATTTAATTAAAGAAATTGCCGGTCAAACCAATCTACTCGCCCTTAATGCCGCCATCGAAGCCGCTCGCGCAGGCGAACAAGGAAGAGGCTTTGCGGTCGTTGCCGATGAAGTTCGTAAACTTGCCGAAAAAGTTGGCGTAGCGACGGATGAAATCTCGGGCGACATTGATAATATGCTCAGTCAGGTCGCCGAAACGCTGGCCGAAACAACGATGATTACCATTGATGCCAATCGGACCCAAGAAGTCGTCGACAAAGCCTCCAATCAATTTTCGCTGCTGATGAGCGATTTTGAGATGACTGCCCAAGCCCTGTCAGGCATCGCTACGACACTCGAAGAATTCACCTTAGCGAACAACCTAGTCAATTCAAACGTCTCAGAAATTCATCAGCTTTCACTTGGGGTCAATGAACGAATGGAGCGCTCAGCTCAATCATCAAAAGATGTTGCTGAAGCAGCAGAGAAGGTTCAAGCAATGATTGGTCGCTTTACTGTAGGCCAAGGCGCACTTGACCAAACGATCACTCTGGTTTGCCAATACCGTGATCGAGTGGCTGAGAAAATTGAAGCCCTGCACAAGCGTGGCATTAATGTCTTTGATCAGAGCTATCAAGCCATTCCCAACTCCGTGCCACAAAAGTTCAAAACGAGCTACAACCCATATTTTGTCCAAGAAATTCAACCGCTTTATGATGAACTGGCTAAAACAGCCGCTGGGGGTCGCTTCTCTCTTGCGGTTGATACCAATGGCTATGGCCCGACGCACAATAGCTGGTACTCCAAACCATTAACCGGTGAAAAAGCCGTTGATTTAATCAATAGCCGTGATCAGCGCATCTTTAACGACCCTGCAGGACTGCGAGCGGCAAAAAATTCAGAGCGCTTTTTGCTGCAAACCTATTTACGCGACACGGGTGAAATCATGACTGAAATTGACGTCCCGATTATGGTGAATGGTCGTCATTGGGGTGGCTTACGACTCGGCTTCGATGGTTCGGCCATTTTGTGAAAACATAAGCACGCAGATGCAAAAAAGTAGTTTTGATGCAATCATCCAAGATGATTGCCGTATTTTAATTTTGGGTAGTTTACCTGGCGATGCCTCGCTGAACGCGGGGCATTATTACGCCCATCCTCGTAATGCATTTTGGCCGATATTAAGCCAACTCCTCAACATTGAATTGAGTACGCTCTCTTTTAGCCAACGCTACACCATCTTACTGGCGCATGGCATCGGCCTTTGGGATGTCGTAGCACAAGCGCAGCGACATGGCAGCCTAGATATGGCGATCAACCAAGCCACCCTCAACCCCCTGACGCAGCGCTGTGCTGAATTATCACAGCTCCAACTCGTCGCGTTTAATGGGCAAACTGCAGCCAAACTCGGCTCGAAATTAATTCCAGAGTATATTTCGCAATCCGTTATTCCATCTAGCAGCCCAGCACATACCCTAATTATAGATATTAAGACCAGCAGATGGCGACAGGCTTTAAGCCCCTACCTCGGGAATTAACGCTCGTCCTTGCTCGAAATCCAAATCGCAAACATTAACCAAAGTGCATTCATCAGCGCGAGTACAAAACCAATAAACCCAAGCATTGGCATGCCAAAAAGGGTTGGGCCTGTTTTGATGGTCATCGCAATCGATGAGCCGATAATCAGCGCCCCTGTCACAATCCCCATCGTCAAACGGTTGGCACTTTTTGCAATCAGATTACCAAAACGATCTAAACGCTTAAGATCTAAGTCAACCTTGAGATTCCCGCGCCGCGCCTGCTTAATCAGTTTGCCAATATCACGTGGCAAGCCCGACAACACACCAAACGCCTCAAACAAATTATCTTTGCCATTCTTTAGCCACGTCTTGGGACTCAAGCGCTCTAGGATGACTTCTTTCACAAACGGCGTGAGATGCGGCACCATTTTGAAGTCTGGATCGAGCTGACGCCCTAAGCCTTCCAAAGTAATCAAGGCCTTAAATAACAGCGTTAAATCTGCTGGCAGCGTGATTTCGTGGTCTCGCATAATCACGGCAACATCATTGAGCATCGGCCCGAATGGCACGTCTTTAAGCGGTAGATTTTCATAATTGAACATAAAGTCAGCGATATCTGTGGCGAGTTTGTCTTCATCCACCACCGTATCGCCAGTCCACTCCAACAACACATTCAAAATACCGTGCTCATCACGCTGCGATAATGCGGCGAGTAAATCGACGATTTGATCGCGGCGTGGATGAGGTAAGCGCCCTACCATGCCAAAATCAAGAAACGCGATGCGATTCCCTGGCAAATACTTCACATTGCCCGGATGCGGGTCAGCGTGAAAATAACCGTCAATTAAGACCATCTTTAACACCGCATCGGCACCACGCGCAGCCAACACTTTTCGATCCATGCCTGCAGCATCAGCAGCCTGCAGATCATTGCCGGCAATACCGCCAATATAACTTTGGACATTCAGGCTTTCTCCTGTCCATTCCCACCAAATACGCGGAATTTCGATCTCATCATGATCCGTAAAATTCTGTACAAACCGCTCTAGATTGCGTGCTTCTGTCGATAAATTAAGCTCTCGTCGTAAAGACTTGGCAAACTCATCCACAATTCGCACCGGTTGATAGCGGCGCAAATCAGGAAATTCAAATTCGGCCAATGCAGCGATATGCCGCAAAATGCGTAAATCCGCTTCGATTTTCGGAATAATGCCTGGCCGACGAATTTTCAAGACTACTTCGGTGTCGTCTTGTAGTGTGGCACGATGAACCTGAGCGATCGAAGCGGAACCAATCGGCAACGGACCCAGTGTTTTAAAAACCTCAAGGGGATCCAGCCCCAAGACTTGCTGCAGCTCAGGCAAGAGTAAAGAAAAGTCTGTCGGTGGTACCTCATTCTGCAGCTTCTCAAACTCAGTAATCCACTCCGGCGTAAACATATCAACGCGAGTCGCCAAAACTTGGCCTAGCTTAATAAAAGTAGGGCCTAACTCCTCTAACGCCTTTCGTACACGTACG
>CAUPHX010000158.1:0-7560 GCA_963511125.1 uncultured Deefgea sp.
CTAGTGAACCCATCTGGTCGAAAGTAAATGCAAGAGAGTTTTCTGGTTGCTTGGCAAACATCTTTGAGAATGCGCTTTTTGCCTCTCAACCAAGGCAAACTGTATTTTGTGACGTCGTTACAAGTTTGTCTTTACTCTCGATCGAAATTAAAGATACGGGCTGTGGTATGTCTAACGAAGTTAAAGATCGACTGTTTGAACCCTTCTTTACTACGCGCAAAGAGGGTACAGGTTTGGGTTTGGCGATTGTTAGAAATTTAGTTTCATCTTATGGTGGCGATATAAGTGTTGAATCTAGGCAAGATTTTGGCAGTTCTTTTAAGATTTGCTTGCCACTAGCGACAGCGGCAACTAAGGTGTGAATGGAGTCAAATTGTTTTGCCGTTTTACTAGTCAAAATAGTACTTTTCAGGCTCAGTCTAAAAAATTTACTTAAAGTTAATAGGGTTAAATCGTATGACACCTACCGTGCAGATTGAGGGTAATGTTGGCCGCGTCATTTTGTCGGGGCAGTTTGATTTTAGTGCGCATCGTGAGTTTCGGCAGGTGTGTGAAACCTTGATTGCTAATCCAGAGATCAAAGAGGTTTTGGTTGATTTTCAAAATGTAAATTATCTAGATAGCTCGGCGCTAGGTATGTTGCTGTTGTTGAAAGAAAAAATCTCAGCCGCAAGTAAAAGCTTGGCATTAGTGAATTGCCGCGACACTGTAAAACAGGTGTTGGAAATTGCATGTTTTGGCAAAATTTTCACTATTAGGTAATTGCAAGATATGAAAATATTGGTTGTAGACGACACTGAAGCAATTTTGCTACTGATCTCTCGTTTTGTTGAAGCCCTAGGGCATCGCGCAATTTTGGCGCGCAATGGTCTAGAGGCCGTTGAGCAATGTCGTCTTGAACAACCTGATTTGGTGCTGATGGATGTGATGATGCCGGTCATGTCTGGCCCCGAAGCCGCAATCCTAATTAAAGAAGAGTCTGGTGAACGATGGGTCCCCATTGTTTTTGTGACGGGGATAGGCGAAGAGAACGCGCTTGCTGATGCGATTGAGCGTGGTGCGGATGACTATATCAACAAGCCTGTTAACTTTCGGGTCCTTGAGGCAAAGCTCAAAGCATTCGGGAGAACCCTAGATTTAAATCGTAAAGTCCGTGAGCAATCAGACCGACTCGCTGATTACTACGAAAATGCAGAGGAAGAAAAACGGGTTGTTCGTCATTTGATGGAGCAGCTCGTTAATTCAGAGCGCCTATCCGACCCCCAGTTACAATACTTATTGTCATCTGCGGAAAGTTTATCTGGCGACTTAATTGCTTCTGCGCGAACGCCGGGCCAAGCGCTGCATGTGATGTTGGCTGATGGTATCGGGCATGGCCTGACCGCCGCGCTGAATGTGCTTCCACTGACGCAGCCATTTTATAGCATGACTGAAAAAGGCTATGCGATAGGAGACATTCTTCTTGAGATGAATGACAAGGTTCGGCAGGTTCTGCCAGTTGGACGGTTTGTCTGCGTTACGCTCATTTCAATTGATGAATCAACTGGCTGTATTGAAGTTTGGAATGGCGGCATGCCTACGGTGTATTTGTTGAATGAGTTAGGTGATTCGGTATCTGAATGCCGCTCGAAAAATTTACCCTTGGGCATTGTGCCATCTCACTCAATGGATTTTTCTCCTGAGCGCTTTTATACGAATGGTGCTGGTTTTGTGGTGGCATATTCGGATGGCTTGGTTGAAGCTAGAAATGCCCACGGTGAGGAGTTTGGGATTGATCGCTTATTAAATTTACTTAAAAATCCTTCTGCAACGAAGCCAATTGAGGTTTTTCAAGATCAGTTCGCCGCTTTTTTACAGCAAGAAAAGCACCATGACGATGTTTCATTGGTGCTAGCTACTTTTGGCTGTACGGCTCAAAGAGAGCAGCGCGCACCCAGCGTCATTTCTGCTGATATGAGTCAGCTATTGACGGCTGATTTTGCGACAGGCAATGAAAGTAGCTGGCGGTATAGTTTGGCGCTGACTGCCGCTGAATTAAAATATGTCAATACGATTCCATTTATGATGACTTTTGTTAAGGAAGTAAAGTCATTGGCAGGTTCTCAATCGGATGTATTTTTGATTTTAACTGAGTTATTTTTGAATGCCGTTGATCATGGTTTATTGGGAATGGACTCAAAGATTAAGCTTGATCCAGAGGGGATGGAATACTATCTGACTGAGCGAACGCATCGTTTGCAAGCGCTGCAGGAGGGCCGGATTGAAATTGATTTGATGGGCGTTGTCCTGCGCGGTCAAGAGGTCTTACGAATTAGGGTTAAAGACAGTGGCCCTGGTTTTAACTGGTCGAAAACATATGGCGATGCAGAAAATGAGAAGCCTGTATTTTCATTTGGGCGCGGAATCTCGTTAGTTAAAGCTTTGGCGCTACGTGTTAACTATATTGGTGTTGGGAATGAAGTGGAAGTTTATTATGCTCCACTACGCAATTAAAAATAAGTAATTAATCTTGCCGAATAGGTTTTTTCTCGATTAATCAAGATATTTCGAACTGTCTTAAATTCAATCCATAATTCGATCGATGTTCATCGATTAAAATAAAAACATCTGCTTTTAAAAATCATACTCTGCGATGCTTGTTTTTTTTCTGGCGTTCTCTATGTATGCTTGTCTGCGCCTTTTGCTGCTTAGCCTTCGTTAATATACATACATTTTTTTGTGATGTCTTGAAGGGGTGGTTGCAATTCATCTTTGCCATTTTTCTTCATTATTTTACCCTGATGCCTTTCTTTGCCGCACCTTCAGAATATGGGTGTTTATTTTCGTGTAATTTTCTACTGCACTCTACGTAAAGTTGTCTATAGTAAATTTTGTGTTGATTCTGCACGAAATACTAAGATCGCTAGGGAGTGGGGCAATGAGATTGTATTCACTCGGTCTTTGTTCTTAGTATCAAATTAACCATGATCAAGTAATGCGTCTTAGTGAATTGATGATGTTTTAAGGGGGCAATAAATGGCTAAAAAAGTTCTCACCGTGGATGACTCAACCTCAATCAGACAAATGGTTGCATTCACCCTAAAAAGCGCGGGTTATGAAGTGGTTGAGGCTGCTGATGGTAATGCCGGAGTCGCTCAGGCAAAGAATCAGCAAGTCGATTTAATTTTGACCGATCAAAATATGCCAGGCATGGATGGTTTGACCCTGATTCGTACTGTGCGTGCATTACCTCAATATGCCACAACCCCCATCTTGATGCTAACCACCGAGTCAAGTGACACCATGAAACAGCAGGGTCGTGCTGTGGGCGCCACGGGCTGGTTAGTAAAACCATTCGACCCGCAAAAATTGCTTGAAGTTGTCCGCAAAGTTATCGGTTAGTTCACCTGTAGGTAGGAGTTGGCTATGACCATTGATATGAGCCAGTTCATCGCGGTGTTCTTCGATGAAGCTGCGGAGCATTTGACGAATTTGGAAGCATTGTTACTCAAACTGAATGTGGCTAATCCTGATGCCGAAGAACTCAACGCTATTTTTCGTGCAGCGCATTCTATTAAAGGTGGCGCAGCAACATTTGGCTTTAATGACCTCACTGAAGTAACCCATATTCTTGAGAATTTACTGGATCGAATTCGTAAGCATGAAACGCAATTGCGACCAGAAATGGTGGATGTGTTCTTACGGGCTGGTGATGTACTTCAAAATATGCTGGCTGCTCATCGTGGTCAGGGAGCTGCTGATAGTGTTGCTATCGAGCAAGTCACTCGTGAATTGGCGCAATTCTCTAATGAGCAGAAGCCAGCCTTAATCAATCAGCGTGTTTTGATTGAGGTTGCGGCGGGTGATGATTTTGACATGGGTGCTTTGCTGCGAGAGCTGACTAGCCATGGTGAAATTATTGATTATGAGCATGGTGATGCTGCTCGCCCGTGGCGCTTTCGTATTAATTCAAGTCAATCTGGCGCGAGTATGCTCGACTCGGTTTCATTTTTGATTGATCCAATGCGTGTCTCCATTGTGGATGGTGAGCAGTCAGATGCAGGTTATGGATTATTTGCATCTACTAGCGATCTAGCCAGTACGAGCGACGATGCATTTGGTTTCTTTGAGCCCTTGGTGGACGCGCCTGCGCCTGAGTTGAATGAAGGGTATGGATTTTTTGCGCCACTGCCCGAGAAAGAAGCAACGCCGCCGTTGGTTGAGGGCGATGGTTTTGGTTTTTTTGTCCCCGCAGAGTCACTCCCTATCCGCGAACCCGCACCAATGACTCCTGAAGTAACCGTTGCTTTGGTGCCTGAACTTCATCGACGTAGTAGCGATCGAGTCGCTCCTGATAAAACCCCCGTGGGTGATAAGGGTGATTCATCGTTACGGGTGAGTGTGGAAAAAGTAGATCAGTTGCTCAATTTGGTGGGCGAGCTGGTCATTACCCAATCGATGCTGGCGCAAAACTCTTTGCAACTCGATCCTGTATTGCATGAAAACCTGCTCTCTGGGGTTGCGCAACTAGAGCGAAATACGCGTGAGTTGCAAGAGTCCGTGATGTCGATTCGGATGATGCCGATTTCTTTTGTATTTAATCGTTACCCTCGCTTGGTACGTGATTTGGCAGGGAAGCTCAATAAGCAAGTCGAGCTACGAATGATTGGTGAAAACACCGAACTAGATAAAAGTTTCATCGAAAAACTGTCCGACCCAATGACCCATTTGGTTCGTAATAGCTTAGATCACGGGCTAGAAACACCCGAGGTCCGTTTGGCAAAAGGTAAACCCGCTCAGGGCACGCTGACGCTCAAAGCTTTTCATCAGGGCGGCAATATTATCATCGAGGTAAGTGACGATGGTGCCGGCCTCAGTCGTGAACGGATCTTAGCCAAGGCCAAAGAGCGTGGTTTTAATGTCAGCGACTCAATGCCTGATTCTGAAGTTTGGATGCTGATTTTTGAAGCCGGATTTTCCACCGCAGCAGAAGTGACCGATGTGTCGGGTCGCGGGGTAGGGATGGATGTGGTGCGGAAAAATATCCAATCGATGGGGGGCAGGGTAGAAATCCAATCGATGACCGGTGTCGGATCCACCATGAGTGTGCGTTTGCCGCTGACTCTGGCTATTTTGGATGGGATGTCAATTGCAGCATCGGATGAGCTATACATTATTCCGCTGACTTTTATTATTGAATCATTACAGCCACGAATGGTAGATATTAAAGGCATGGCGGGGCGTGGAAATGTCATTAATGTTCGTGGTGAATATCTTCCTTTGATTGCTTTATATGAAGTTTTTAATTTGCCGTCTAAAGTGAATTCATTCGAGGATGGAATTGCCATTATTTTAGAGGCAGAGGGGCAAAAAATTGCGCTATTTGTTGATGATTTATTGGGCCAGCATCAGGTCGTGGTAAAAAACCTTGAAACAAATTATCGCCGAGTTGCCGGCGTGGCGGGAGCAACGATTATGGGGGACGGGCATGTTGCCTTTATTTTAGATGTTGCTGCCCTTGTGCAAATGGCACAGCAAATTTCAATGCCTAATTCAATACCTGTAGCGGCATAGGAGAATGTAAATGGATACGATGATGAAAGAAGATGATGCCAATCGTGAATTGCTCGTCTTTGCATTGGGCAAAGAAGAGTACGGTATTGACATTCTTAAAGTGCAGGAAATACGGGGCTATGATGCGGTAACCAGTATCGCTAATTCACCGTCCTTCATTAAAGGTGTGATTAACTTACGTGGCAATATTGTGCCAATTGTTGATTTGAGAATTAAATTTAATATCGGAAATCCGAGTTATGATCAATTTACCGTCGTTATTATTATTAATGTTTCACAGCGCACAATGGGAATAGTCGTTGATGGCGTTTCTGATGTGATGACTTTAGCAACCGATCAATTACGTTCTGCGCCTGAATTTGGTGCGGCACTTGATACGGCCTACATCCTAGGATTAGGTACGGTTGAAGATCGAATGATTATTCTGGTGGATATCGAAAAACTTATGACGAGCGCCGATATGGCGCTGGTTGAAGCCGTTGCGGCTTAAAGGAGAATGACCGATGAATAATTTAACATTTAGTCGTCGCTTGTCATTGGGTATTGCAGCCATTGTCGCTATGCTGGTGATTTTGGCGATGGTGGCCTATGGCGCCAGCAGTCATACCAAAAAAGAATTGAGTTCGTTAACAGATGATCATTTGCCACATTTAGTGAATGGCCAGAAAGTTTTCAACGAAGCGAATACCATTGCGCGTTCGTTGCGCAATATGCAAATTATTGGTTTTGCTACCGCTGAGGATAAAACTAAGGCTGGTGATGAATGGAATCGAGTGCTGGAATCAAGGGGGAAAATAAAAGACTTACTAGAGCAGATGGAGAGCCAAGCCAAAGCAATTGATGATCAAGTGGCATTGAAGGATTTAGCGATCATTAAAGAAAAACGCACCGTATTTGTTGATGCTCAGAATAAATATAAAACCATGTTTGATGCGGGTGATGTGTCTGGATCGCGTTTGTTTGTGATGGGTGAGTTACGTGATGGCTTCAATGCTTATCGTGATGCAATTTTGAATATGACTCAGCAAGAGCAAGATGGTGCACTCAAAAGTGCCAATGATCTTAAAGAATTGGCCCAAGCGACTCAGAATCAAATATTGATTGCTGCATTTTTGGGTTTAGTTCTGGCTGCAGTGATTGCCGTGCTCTTGCTGCGCCGCGTTCGTCAGCAATTGGGGGGCGAATTAGAAGTCTTGCAGAGTGCAATTGAACGGATGGCTGCCGGTGATTTGAGCCAAGATGTGCTGTTGAGTACAGGAGATAGCAGCAGTGTGTTGGCGAAAGTGAGTATCTTGCAATCACAACTTCGTGCCAATGCAACAACCGCATCAGAAAATGTTCGAATCAAAATCGCCTTGGATTCAGTCTCAACCAGCGTGATGATTGCCGATGCTGATCGCAATATCATCTACTGTAATCGTGCAGTCGATCGTCTGTTACAAAATGCAGAGTCCGATATCCGCAAAGACCTGCCGCAATTTAGTGCGAAGAATATCATTGGCACCAATATTGATGGCTTCCATAAAAATCCAGCGCATCAACGTGGTATGTTAGATCGTCTGACAACTGAATTCAGATCAAATATTGTGGTCGGTGGCCGTACTTTTGCCTTGATTGTTAATCCAGTGATGAACGAGAAAAATGGCCGCGAAGGTTATGTGGTTGAGTGGTTGGATCGCACTGAAGCCTTGGCGGCTGAAATACGTGAAAGAAACGCTGCCGATGAAAATGCGCGCATTCTGGGCGCGCTGGATTCAACCTCAACTAATGTGATGCTGGCCGATGAAAATCGCACCATCATTTATATGAATAAAGCCGTCACCAGCATGTTGTCTGGCGTGCAAAATGATCTGCGCAAAGCATTGCCTTCGTTTGACGTGGCGAAACTGATTGGCACCAATATTGATTCATTCCATAAAAATCCAAGTCATCAATCCAGTTTGCTAGCCAATTTAACCAGTGCTTACCGTAGCCAAATTACCGTTGCCGGTAAGACTTTCTTATTGA
>CAUPHX010000159.1:0-7477 GCA_963511125.1 uncultured Deefgea sp.
ATAAAGGGCAACAACATATCCGCAACCACCTGAGGATCGCGTGCGTTGACCAGAGGTTGCGTCATAAACAGACGCATTACGTTATTACCGGCAAAGGCATTGAACATTGCGCTGGTCATAAAATGAAAGCGCCAATTAATTTCGGTGCTAGAGAGATGAGGCAAGGCGTGACTGAGCGCCGCCAAATATTTGCGGGTCAGATCGCCATAACGTTGCGGGAGTTTTTCTTTTAAGACAGGATTGGGTTCGACATAGCTGCGAGCGAGCAGTTTAACGAAGACCAAGCCACCATTTTCAGGGTTACGGCCCAATTCCATCGCTGCGGCCATAAATGCTTGGACGACTTCAGTTGCTGAATAGTCATTCTTAGCCGTAGTTAGCTCATCAATTTTGCCGATTGAAAGCTGCGCAAAAGGCTCGGCCCGACGTTCAAAAACGGCCTGAAACAAACCCTCTTTGGAACCAAAATAATAGTTCACCGCCGCAATATTGACGCCCGCCGAGCTGGTAATTTGCCGCATCGAAGTGCCAGCAAAACCATGCTCAACAAACAAAACTTCGGCAGCATCTAAAATGCGCTGCGATGTTTCTAGGGCTTTTCCGGTTTCCATTTCCTGCTCCAGCAATAACTTGATTTAAGTCAAATTCAAACAACTGTTTGAAAGTTAAATCTTGTCACTACAAAAGTCAAGTCGGGAACGCTCAACAAGGGAATTCACTTAGGTTTTTCTACAACATCGCATCCAAAGTAGCTAATACAACTGAAAATACGGGGCGCTGCAAAACATCGGACTGCGCACATTGCAATTGAAGTTGGCGCAAATCGTCTACCAGCAACTCAGTACCGGACGAGCACTCCAATCGCATCAATAGCTCACTTAGCAAGCACGAAAATGCGCCAACCTCAACTTTTTCAATCCATTGCGCCCAAGTGCTTTGCTTATCATAGAAAGCTGCCGCGCCAAAGTCACCCAAATAGGCAAAACCTGCCGTATCGCGCAAAATATTGTGTGCATACAGATCACCATGCAAAATGCCGCGCTGATGTAAATGAGCCGCAGCACGGGCAATACTGCGCGCAATATTGAGCGCTACCGGCCATTCAAACGACACACCCCCTAGATATTCATCGCGCGTACAACTGGCCAAACTCGGCGGCTGCGCCAATACCGTAAACCGAGGCGGGATCAACGGAACGAGCAGCCCTTGGGTATTTTCTGAGTGGCCAGTCAATTGCGCCAGTACGCCGATCAAATTGGGGTGCAAGCCTGCAGCGCGGCAGACCGCCACTTCGGTTTCTGGCAAACCATCGCTAGTGACTTGGCCTTTGAACAATTTTAGCGCCACGTCACACAAGTCATCACCCTGCCGATACTGAACTTGGTAAATCGCCCCCGAAGCGCCCTCACCCAACAACTCACCCATTAGCAAATCAGCCCATGCGACTTGCCTCAACGCATGCGGTTCGACCTGCCGCTGTTCTAGCTCGGCATTAAAAGGATTGCCGCCGATCGCCAACCACGACAAACGAGGCAATGCAAACAAAACCTCTGGCAACGCAGGCAAACGATTGGCCGCCAAACGAATTAACGCCAAATTCTGGCAGTTGGCCAACGCCACCGGCAAACGGGTCAATTGATTTCCCGCCAACATCAATTTTTGCAAATGCACACAATGACCGATACTTGCAGGCAACTCAGTAATTTGATTATCGGTTAGCACCAACCAACGCAGTGAGGCGGGCAAGGACTCATTTGGCACCGACTTAATCTGGTTCGCTTTAAAACCAATCATCGTCAACGATGGGCAAGCCCCCAGCACTGCAGGTAGCTCAGTGAACAAATTATCCGAGCAAAAGATAATTTGCATCTTGTGCAAGCGCCACAAGTCATTCGGCAAACTGGATAATTGATTACCGGATAGATTGAGCACTTCCAAACTATCGGCCAAATCAAAAATCGCTAATGGAAACTCAGTCAACCCACACGACAAATCCAGCCGTTTAATTCCTTTCAGTTCGCCCGACTGAAGCTGCTGTAAAGTCGCACTCATTGCTCTACCTCGCCATCCAGATAAAACCAACGCCCACCTTCACGAACAAAACGACTTTTCTCACTCAGACGATGCGCTTTGCCGCCGACTTTGTAACGCGCGACAAAATGCACTGCGCCTTCATCACCCGTCTCGCTGGCGAAATCGACAGTTAACCCTAGCCACTTCACTGCGGCATCGTCCGTTAAATCCAAATCAGCAGGACGCACCGACACATGCCAAGTTTCAATAAGATAATCAGCCAAACCCAAGACATACGCGCTATACCGTGAGCGCATCAAGGTCTCTGGCGACGGCGCAGCACGGTTACCGTGATACACGCCGCAGCATTTCTCATAGCTTGCAGCACGACCACAGGGGCAGTTTATTGGTTTAAGTTGGGTATTTTTGGCAGTCATTTGAGCTTCAAGGCGAGTAAACTAGCGTATTGTTGAAATAAATCGTGAATAAGGCAATGAAAATCACCGCAACGCGCACAAAAATCACCGCCGCTATTTTTGATATGGATGGCTTACTCATTGATAGCGAACGGATGTCGCTCGCCTGCTGGCATGATGCGGCACTTGAGCTGGGCCACACCATCAGCGAACACATTCCGCTGGGTATGATTGGGATGCACTCATCTAAAACAGAAGTTTATTTGCACCGAGAATTAGGTGCACATTTCCCAGTAATGGCATTACGTGAACGAACGCACCAGATTTATCTTGAGCGCAGCCACGCCGCTATTGATCTACGCCCTGGCGTGATTGAACTTTTAGACTACTTGCGCGAACAAAAAATACCCTGCGCAGTCGCAACCTCAACACGGCGCAGCATTGCGATTCACCACTTAGAAACCACGCAATTACTATCGTACTTTCAATTTGCCGTCTGTGGCGATGAAATCACCCATCCCAAACCCGCGCCCGACATTTACCTCAAAGCCATCGAAAAACTAAACGCAACCGCCGCCGAGTGCATTGTGTTTGAAGATTCTAATTTTGGCGCCCAAGCCGGTCACGCGGCTGGTTGCCGCGTGTTTATGGTGCCCGATTTGCGCCCTGCTAATGCAGAGACACAAGCATTAAATCTAGAAATCGTAACTTCACTACACCAAGCCAAACAAATACTAAACGCCGAACTGACCTAAAACCTCGGCCTATTTGCTATTGATCTCGGTGCTATTAAGCTAACGACTGCACAATAGTCGAACCATTATTTTTGGGAAAGATGCTGAAGCGACGATAACGACATTCAAACTTAGCAGTAAAGCGGCGCCCCACTCACGAGGCAAGGATATAAAAAAACCGTCTTAGCGCACAGAAAGAAGAAGGGAGACAAACCGTTTTATTGTTTGGCTCACAAAAACCGAGAACATCGGGGGTTGATGCGACTGGGCCTACTTTCTTGTGCGTGTAAAAGTCAGTAGCAATTGTTTCGATGTATCGGTTTGCAGGCATTGTTTATCAATTCCCCGCAAGCAATACATCGAATTAATTCCAAGTCGGCCAAATAGCTTAATGCTTACCAGTACTACCAAAACCACCTTCGCCGCGATCACTTTCCGAAAATTCTTCGACAATGTTAAAGCCCACTTGCACTACAGGCACGATGACCAATTGAGCGATGCGTTCGAGCGGTTGGATGGTGAAGCTGGTGCTGCCACGATTCCAAACTGAAACAAAAATTTGCCCCTGGTAATCCGAATCGATCAGGCCGACCAAATTGCCCAATACAATGCCGTGTTTATGGCCCAAGCCTGAGCGCGGCAAAATCATGGCGGCAAGACCAGCATCATCCAAATGCAGTGCCATGCCCGTTGGCACTAAAGTCGTTGCGCCTGGTGCGAGTTCGACAGCGGCATCTAGGCAAGCGCGCAAATCCAAACCGGCTGAGCCGCTGGTGGCGTAGGCAGGTAGATTTTCTTTCAAACGCTCATCCAAAATTTTAACGTCGATGGTGGTCATGGTAATTTCCTAATTAATTAAAAATGATGGGGCATGCTTGCAAAATGTCGTGCAAGCTACGACAGATTAAGCGCTGACTATTGTTCGTTCTTGGCCGCCTGCTCGGCGTCGTACAAACGAGCGATGTGCGCGATCAGTTTACGGGCGATATCAATTTTGGGTGCGCGGGCTAGGCGGGTTTCGCCACTATCGTCGAGCAAAATAAGCTCATTGTCTTCGCCCCCCATCGCTTGCTGTACCAAGTTGGCGGCCAGTAAAGGCAGTTTTTTTCGTTTGCGTTTCGCTTCGGCATACTCAAGTAGGTTTTCTGATTCTGCGGCAAAGCCCACGCAAAACGGCGGATTGGGTTTGGCGGTGATATTGGCCAAGATATCGGGATTTGGCCCCAATTCCAAAGTTAAAATGTGCGCGTCTTTTTTGATTTTTTGCTCAGATGGATTGAGTACATAGTAATCCGATACCGCCGCCACACCGATAAAGATATCAGCAGCGGCAATTTCATTTTCAACCGCATTGAGCATTTGCTGCGCGCTTTGCACATTGATGCGCCGCGAACCAACAGGCGTTGGCAAGGCTGTTTCGCCCGACACCAAAATCACTTCAGCGCCCGCCTCGTACGCAGCGCGCGCAATCGCGTAGCCCATTTTACCCGAACTGGTATTGGTAATACCGCGCACCGCATCGATTCGCTCAAACGTTGGGCCAGCGGTAATCAATACGGTACGACCGAGCAATAATTTGGGCTGCAAGCCGGCTTCAAAAAATTCAAAAATATGATCCGCTTCCAGCATGCGACCATCACCCACTTCGCCGCACGCTTGCTCGCCAGAGCCTGGCCCCAAAATCACCACGCCATCGGCGACCAATTGCGCCACATTGCGCTGATTGGCAGGGTTTTCCCACATTTGTTTATTCATCGCTGGTGCGACAATCAACGGACAAGTTCGCGCAGCAACCAAAGTCGAAAGCAAATCATCGCAATGGCCATGTGCAACTTTGGCCAAAAAGTCTGCCGAAGCGGGGGCCACCAACACCGCAACAGCGCCACGCGTTAAATCAATGTGCGCCATATTATTGGACATCCGTGCATCCCATTGATCGACAAACACCGGATGACCCGATAAAGCCTGAAACGTCACCGCACCGACAAAATGCGTCGCCGCTTCAGTCATCACCACGTGGACTTGATAGCCAGCTTTGACCAATAGCCGTGTCAATTCAGCCGATTTATACGCGGCAATGCCGCCAGTAACACCTAAAACGATTTTTTTATGACTCACAGCGTAAGCCTCTGCTATAGCGAATGATCACAGTTTAACAAGAAACCACGATGTCTATCACCGATTGGCCCGCAGATTCACGTCCACGCGAAAAATTACTCCAGCATGGAGCAGCCGTTCTTAGCGATGCAGAGTTGCTGGCTATATTTTTACGGGTCGGTATTCCAGGCAAAAGCGCGGTGGATTTAGCACGCGACTTGCTACTGCATTTCGGCTCTTTGCAGGCCTTATTTCAAGCCAAACTCAGTGATTTTGATACGATCAATGGCGTCGGTAGTGCGAAATACGCGCAGTTGCAATCGGTGCTTGAAATGAGTCGCCGCGCACTGATTGAGCAACTTAAAGCACGAGATTCGTTTACCAACCCCGCTGCGGTGCGGGATTTTTTGCAATTGCGTTTACGAGGCTTGAATCACGAGGAATTTCATGGTCTGTTTTTGGACAACAGCTATAAACTGATCGCCGCCGAAAAACTTTTTTCTGGCACATTGGCCGAAACGCGGGTTTACCCACGTGAACTAGCGCGCCGTGCACTTGAGCACAACGCAGCTGCACTGATCGTTGCGCACAATCACCCGTCGGGCTGCGCGGAGGCCTCACCGGCCGATTTATTACTGACTCGCCAGCTGCAACACGCTTTGGAATTGCTCGACATCAAACTGCTAGATCACTTTATCGTGGCGGGGCACCAGATTCTTTCACTGGCGGAACTCGGGCATTTATAAAACAGCAAGGTCGCAAAGCGAGTAAGTCCACCCGAAAAATACGTCCACCCGCGCCACCGTCGCAAATAAACAACATAAAAGAGCCGCATTGGCTATAAAAATCAAAGTAAATACCCAAATTAAACACGCTTTTTTTCAAACATAAGCCTGTTAACTCAATGGCATATACCACTCTCGCCCCTGAAATACTCTAACGACCCTAAACCCTAAAAACGCATGACGCCACAACGAATTTAACGTCTTGCACTCTCATCATTGCGCCAAAAATAAAGACAGAAAAGCGCTCAAACGCCCCTTTCGACCATTGGAAACACGCCGCGCTCAGTAAATACATACTTACAACAAACAATAGTGTTGCTACTCAGCTACAGGAAAACACTTATTTAAGTACGAAGTTTGCCCAAGCAAGATTGATTGCCTTCTAATGGCAAAGTACTTGAATATTTACTCGTACTTACAAAACAATATTGACCCATCTGGAGAAACTCGATGACCATCGCTCGTCTTAGCCTTATCGCAGCTGCCGTTTTATCCATTACTGCATGCGGCAAACAAGAACCAACTGCACCTGAAGCGGCTAGCGCACCTGCTGCGGCCTCTGTTGTTGAAGCCGCTCCGGCACCGGCTGCAGAGATTACTGTCATCAAGATCGGTCAAGCAGGCCCTTTGACTGGCAATATCGCTCATTTGGGTAAAGACAACGAAAATGGCGTAAAAATGGCCATCGACGAAATCAACGAAGCAGGTGGTGTGGACATCGGCGGCAAAAAGTTGAAATTAGAAATGATTTCAGAAGACGACCAAGCAGATCCAAAAACAGCAACGACAGTTGCGCAACGTTTTGTTGACCAAAAAGTACACGGCATTATTGGTCACTTGAACTCAGGCACGACCATTCCTGCATCAAAAATCTACAGCGATGCGGGCATCCCACAAATTTCTCCATCTGCAACTGCAGTGGCTTACACGGCGCAAGGCTTTAAAACTGCTTTCCGCGTAATGGCCAATGATGCACAGCAAGGTAAAGTATTGGGTCAATACGCAGTTAAAAACGGCGCAAAGAAAATCGCCATCATCGACGACCGTACTGCCTACGGCCAAGGTTTAGCTGACGAATTTGAAAAAGCAGCGGTAGCCGCTGGTGCGACCATTGTTAAACGTGAATTCACGACCAATCAAGAAACTGACTTCAACGCGATCTTGACCGGCATTAAAGGCGCCAAGCCTGACTTGATTTTCTTCGGCGGGATGGATGCACAAGGCGCGCCAATGAAGAAACAAGCTAAAAAATTGGGGATTAACGCGGTAGTGATGGGTGGTGACGGTGTACAAACACCAGAATTCATCAAACTGGCTGGTGCTGACTCAGAAGGCATGCTGGCTTCAATCCCAGGCGTACCCACTGACTCGTTAACTGGCGGTAAAGAATTCCTCGCAGCGTACAAAGCCAAATATGGTACTGACGTACAAC
>CAUPHX010000160.1:0-7467 GCA_963511125.1 uncultured Deefgea sp.
GGTATGCCGCGATGGCTTAGATCATTTGCTGGGGATTTTAAGCGCCAAAGACATTTTGCAAAAAATGCTCAAAGGCGAAGAAATTGATTTGTCTAGTCATCTACAGCCTTGCGTATTTGTGCCTGAAAGCCTTTCTGGGCTTGAATTACTCGCGCAAATGCGGACTTCAGGCGTCGAAATGGTGTTTTTGATCGACGAATACGGCGAAGTGCAAGGTTTGGTGACTTTGCAAGATGTGCTCGAAGTGTTAACCGGTGAATTCACCTCAGAAGACAGTAACGACGCATGGGCGATTCAGCGTGCCGATGGTTCATGGTTGCTGGACGGTTTAATTCCGATCCCTGAATTAAAAGATCGCCTCGCACTGCAAACCGTACCCGATGAAGCCAAAAATAGTTACCACACCCTCAGTGGTTTGGTGATGTACCTACTCGGGCAAATGCCGCGCACTGGAGATATCGCCGTGTGGGAAGATTGGCAATTTGAAGTCATTGATATGGATGGGCGCCGAATTGATAAAATTTTGGCCGCGCAAAAAGTCAACTTATCGGATGCCGACGCTTAAAATAACGGCATCTAGGGCGTCGCAAATTTTGAGACGTCAACTCGCCATCGTTTAAATCAAGCTTTCCCGGAATGCGAATCGATTGCTAGCCTCAATCCCCTTGGCTGCTTATTGCCTGAAGCGCGCTATTTCTCCAATATGGCGTGCTCAAAATTGAACCAAAACTGCCCGTATCGAAGACGCCACTTTGCCCTTGATCGTCAAAACTACGCATCGTCTAACTACCCTATATTTTATCGAGTTTAATCATGCAGCCAACGGCTTATCAACAACTAGTGACTATATTTACCCGCATTGACCGTTATGAGCATCTGATGGCGTTAGCGGGTTGGGATCAGGCGGCAATGATGCCTGCGGGTGGTAATGAGGCGCGTGGCGCGGCGATGGCTGAGCTGGGTGTGTTGATTCACAATACGCTGACCGATTCGACTTTGGCTGCGCTGATGACTGCGGCAAAGGCCGAAGCGTTGTCCGACGCTGAGCAAGCCAGTTTGCGAGAAATGATCCGTCAGTGGGAGCATGCCAATTTATTGCCAGCCAGTTTAGTCGAGGCGAAAACCTTGGCCGGTTCAAAATGCTCGCACGAATGGCGCACGCAACGCGCGAATAATGATTGGGATGGCTTTTTGGCCAATTTCCGCGAAGTAGTTCGTTTGTCGCGCGAAGAGGCGGAGTTACTAAGCCAACATAGCGGCTTGTCGCCCTATGAAGCTTTGATGAACAAATACGAGCCGGGCATGAAGTGTGCCGAGTTAGATCGTATTTTTAGTGATGTCAAACAATGGTTGCCTAGTTTGATTCAACAAGCGATGAGCCAGCAAGCATCAGACCGCCTCATCCCAGCGCAAGGGCCATTTTGTATTACAGCACAGCGCGAGCTGGGGCTGGAAATCATGCAATTACTGGGCTTTGATTTTGCTGGCGGCCGATTGGATGTGTCGCATCACCCATTCTGCGGTGGCGTGCCTGAGGATGTACGCATCACGACGCGCTATACCGAGGACGATTTCACGCAAAGTATGATGGGTATCGTGCACGAAACGGGCCACGCGCGTTACGAGCAAAATTTGCCACGTGATGCGGTGCATTTGCCGGTTGGACGGGCGCGCTCGATGGCGGTGCATGAAAGCCAGAGCCTCTCATTTGAAATGCAATTGGGTCGTAGCCCCGCTTTTTTGGCTTTGATTAAACCCTTGGTGCAACAGCATTTGGGCGAGCAAGCGGCATTTTCGGCGGCGAATCTAGCCAAAATCTACACCCGTGTAAAACCTGATTTTATTCGGGTTGATGCCGATGAATTGACCTATCCAGCGCATGTGATTTTGCGCTATGAGATTGAACGGGCGCTGATTGATGGCGAGATTGAACCTGAGCAGATTCCTGCAATGTGGGATGAAAAAATGCAGGCGTACTTGGGCGTGGATACCCAAGGCAATTTCAAAAATGGTTGCCTACAAGATATTCATTGGACCGATGGTAGCTTTGGCTATTTCCCTAGCTACACCCTGGGTGCGATGTATGCGGCGCAATTTTTTGCGACGATTCGCAGCCAATATCCAGATCTGGATCAGCGCATTGCCACGGGTGATTTAGCGCCTATTTTCGATTGGCTCAAAGCGAATGTCTGGACGCAGGCCAGCCGTTGGGAGACCGGTGAGTTGATTCGCCGCGCAACGGGCGAGGCACTGAATCCGATTCATTTTCGTCAGCATTTAGAATCGCGCTATTTGGCTTAATGCACTGAATTTGATATTTTTTGTTCAATGTGTTTTGAACTAGAATAGTGTTTTTATTGGCAGTATGTGTGGGTATTGATCTGTAGATTTTATTAATGATGGCTTAGATGGCAATACCTATGCATTTTAAAATAATGCCGCTCAGGCGTGAGCTTGCGTTATCATTCTTGAATGATAACGACAGATAATTTACCGCCGTATTGCGGCGTGGCGATGAGCGATGTGGTTTTGGTGCAAACGCCAGCTGATTTTGCACGCGCTTTGGCGGTGCTCAGTGCCGCCGATGTATTGGGTTTTGATACCGAATCCAAACCCGTATTTCACAAAGGCCAAGCCTCGAATGGCCCGCATTTGATTCAATTGGCCACCGATACGACCGTATTTTTGATTCCAATTGGCCGCGGTGTACAGACTACTGAACTCAGAGCGATTTTGGAGTCGACCACCATTTTGAAAGTCGGCTTTGGTTTGAGTGATGACAAGCAACGCTTGCACGCCAAGTTGGGGATTTCTACTGAAAACGTGCTGGATTTAGCGCGTGCCTTGCGCACCGATCCACGTTGCGATTTAGGTGCAAAAACCGCGGTGGCGCAGTTTTTCGGGCAGAAATTACAAAAATCAAAAAAAATCTCGACGTCCAATTGGGCGTTTTCACCGCTGTCTGATAAGCAAATGCAATACGCCGCCGACGACGCCCAAGTCGCACTGCGCGTGTATCGGGCATGGTTGCAGCGTCAATCGGTCGCGCCTGAAGTAGCAAGTCAACCGCCTCGCTGCGAGAATTAATTTTTCTCGCTGATCGGCGCAAACCATTCTTTCAAAAATTCAATCATCACTCGTACTTTCGCAGGCTGTGGGGTGCGCGGTGGATAGACCAGATACAGCGAATTTCGATTCGCGCTGGCCGCCGGAATGAGGTGTATTAATTTTTGTTGAGCGATGTCGGCGGCGACCAAATAGCTCGGTAAACGGGCGATCCCTGCGCTTGCAAGGGCTAAGTTCCGACTTAACTGATGGTCGTTCACTTGCAATGGACTATTGATGTGTACGATGTCTGCTCCGTCATTAAATATCCATTCCAGTGGGTTTTTAAAGTGACTATTGGCAATACACGGCCAATCTTTGAGTTCGCTCACGCCCTGCGGTGCGGATTTTTCGCTGAATAAGGCGGGCGCTGCGACTAACCATTCTTCGTCGTGGGTCAACGGCGTCGCAATCACTCGCTCATGTGGCGCAGGCTTGCTGCGAATCGCCAAATCAAAACTTTCCCCTTCTAAATCTCGCATTTCGCGCGATAAATCCAGCTCGACGTGCACCGCTGGATAGCGCTGCCGAAACGCCATTAAGGCCTCGGCCATAAAGGTGCCACCAAAACTGGTCGGCACGGTCATTCTCACTTGTCCGCTAATTGGTCCACTCGCTTCATGCACCGCTTGTTCGGCCTGAGCGATCCACTGCGGCCATTGTTGGCAATGTGCCAGATAAACACGGCCCGCTTCGGTGAGGCTGAGTTTGCGGGTGGTGCGAAACAGCAGCTGCACGCCAAGCTGCTGTTCCAATTGCGCCACGCGGCGACTGGCCAGCCCTTTGGTGTAACCCAATTTCTCGGCAGCGGCGGTAAAGCTGCCGTGTTCAATCACGGCGGAAAAGGTGATGGCGGCGAGAAGCTGCTGGTTCAAAGTGTCGATTGGATTCATAAAGTAAACAATGGGTTTATTTTTAGCTAGATTATCAATTATTGGTGATTTGATAACATGTAATCAAGCTTAATTTCAAGCGTTTACCTCAGGAGCACAGTATGAAAATCATCGTTATCGGCGCAGCGGGCACCATCGGTCAAGCCGTAGTGAAGGAACTAGCAAGCCGCCATGAAGTCATCAGCGCAGGCCGAAATAGTGGCGACATTCGGGTTGATCTCACGGATGTGGCGAGTATTGAAGCAATGTATCAGCAAGTCGGTCCGGTTGACGCAATCGTGTCGGCGGCAGGAAATGCGCATTTTGGCGCACTCGCTGAAATGGGCGCTGCTGAATTTGCCATTGGCATTAACGACAAACTGATGGGGCAGGTGCAGCTGGTGCTGATTGGGCAAAAATATCTGAATGATGGCGGTAGCTTTACTTTAATTAGTGGGGCTTTAACGCACGATCCGATTGTGTATGGTAGCGGCGTCAGCATGGTCAACGGCGGTTTGGAGGCCTTTGCCCGCGCCGCCGCGATTGAATTGCCGCGTGGCTTGCGGATTAATGTGGTGAGCCCAACGGTGCTGACTGAATCATTACCTAGTTATGGGCCGTATTTCCGTGGCTTTGAATCGGTTGCGTCGGAAAAAGTCGGCCGTGCGTTTAGTAAAAGCGTGGAAGGCGCACAAACTGGGCAGATCTATCAGGTGTTGTGAGCTGTGATTTCGATGAAAAAACCAGCCTTGCGGCTGGTTTTGCTCGATTATTATTTTGCTAGGTATGCATTGAGCGCGCTCTCTAATGTTGGGTATTCAAACACATACCCCTCATCGAGTAATTTCTTCGGTATCACGCGCTGGCCTTTGGTAAACAGTGCGCCCATTTCGCCTGCCAGTGTATCGATGATGCAAGCGGGCGTGACGAGGAACGTCGGTCTGTGTAGGGCTTGGCCGACGGCTTGGGCAAATTGCGCTTGCGTGGGGGCTTCGGGGGCTGTGAGGTTGTAAGCGCCGGTCATCTGGCTATCGCTGATCGCGCGCAAAATTACCGCGATCACATCGTCGCGATGCACCCAGCTCATCACTTGTTGCCCGTCGCCCATTTTGCCGCCAAGACCAAAATAATACGGTGTAATCAGTTTGGGTAATGCGCCGCCTTTGTCATTGTGTGAGCAAAACACCAAGCCCAATCGCAGGCGCACTACGCGCACGCCAAAGCCTTCGGCTTTGAGTGCAGCGGCTTCCCATTTTTGGCACAGCTCAGACATAAATTCGTCTTGCGGCGGTGCTGATTCATCGAGCGCTTCATCGCCACGGCAGCCATAGTAGCCAATCGCAGAGCCATTTACTAAAACACTGGGTTTGCTGCTTGCTCGGGCAATCCAAGACAGCAATCCTTCGGTGGTGCCAACGCGGCTATCAAGTAAAACTTGCTTGCGCGCAGCAGACCAGCGTGGGCCAACCACAGGGCTGCCAGCCAGATTAACAACAGCATCAAAATGAGCATCACTCGCCAGCTCATCCCAAGCGGCAAATGCGCTGACCTTGCCCTTGGCCCCCTCTGTCCTGTTGAATTTGGCAATCGCTGCTGCAGGTTGACGGCTAAACAGGCTCACACGATGGCCAGCCGCCAGTAATTGCTTTACTAATTCAGCACCAATAAATCCGGTGCCACCGGTGATGAGTACATTTTGGCCTATTGCTTGACTTGAGTTCATGGCGCTGTCCAGTTTGAAAATGAGCGGATAAATCATTAAAGCATGTCTTGTTGAAATCTTAGAATGGTTTGTTGACCATAAGCCAATACACGACGATGAGGCTGATAAAAGCCGGAAAGCCCAGCACCGTCCAGATGCGCTCAAATCGCCAATAGCATTCGGGCAGTGCGGTGTTGTCGCGCGCGGCGATTTGCGCCATATCGCGCATTTTCAGTTGCAACCAGACCACAGGCAGCCAG
Organism: uncultured Deefgea sp.; assembly: GCA_963511125.1. Taxonomy (GTDB): domain Bacteria; phylum Pseudomonadota; class Gammaproteobacteria; order Burkholderiales; family Chitinibacteraceae; genus Deefgea. The sequence goes on from CAUPHX010000160.1 coordinate 5,940, forward strand.
CAGGCACCGGCAATCGCGTACAACACCATCGACCAGAGCAGCCATTGTGCGGTCAGCGGATAGCCCAGCCAGTGCGCCATCAGCAAGCCGGAAATGGGCTGGAAAATCACCGAGGGAGTGGTAAACCACCAATCAGCCCGCGCCACCCAGCGTGTAATGACCGCAATCGCTTGCACATTACCGCTGCGGTTGGTGACAAACATATAAAACGCCGTGCCCAAACCAGTACCAAACATCAGCGTGGCAGAAAGAATGTGCAGCCATTTGACGAGTAAATAATGTTCCATGATATTTCTCCTTATTTGCCGTGACTCGGCGGCGATTTGAGCTGAGCAAACATGAATAACAAAGCCAAAATCGGTAGGTTTTTCAGTAGGGGGCCAAAGGGATGCCAGAGAAACTCGGGTATCTGAATGGCGATAATGAGGCTGTAAAACAGCACAAGACTTAGTTGTAAACGCCAGAATGTATTGCATAGGCACGCAAGACCAAATGCAGCATCCATCGCCACCGAGCCGTAAAACAGCAACGGCTGCCATTGTGGCGGAATCCCGACTTGCCCCAATAAAGCCAAGCTCTCCGCTCGGGGAAACAGCCAACTCACTAGTGCGGTAATGAGCCAAACCGCAGCCAAAGACAGTCGCAATAGTGGTAATAGCCAACTGAGTAATGCGGCTTGCCGTTGCGCATTCGCTTGCAATGCATCCGGTACTGCGGCTTTGGGCGCGCGACCTAATAGCTCGGTCAGTTGGCTCGCATCGGCAGTGTTGCCAGCTCTCAGCATGCACAAGCTATCACGGCTTAGTAATGCATTTCCTAGGTATTGACATGCATGCATTGCTAGCTGTTGCTGCCATTGATATACCTTGATGCTGACGGTGTTGCGCATATTCATCGCTTGCCGCAATGTTTGCCACCATTGATTGAGCGACATCGCAGTCGGGCCGACTGCATCGACAATCTGGCCTAACGCCGCGCGGCTTTCAATCAGCTTGAGTAATAAGGCAACGACGTCATCCAAATGCACCGGTTGCACCATCCCCGCACCTTGCAGATCAGCGAGTACCGGCAAACTGGCGAGACGACAAAACACCTGACTACTCGCACCATCGGGGGCGTAAATCAAGGACGGTCGGACTATCGTCCAATCTAAGCGGCTCGCCGCCAAGGCCGCATCGGCCTCCCCTTTGCTGCGCCAATATTCCGTTACTGCATTGCTCGCGGCACCCAGCGCAGAGATTTGAATCACGCGCCGCACGCCGATTTGCTCACACGCCGCAAACAGCGCCAGCGGTGCAGCGATGTGCAATTGCTGGAAAGATTGCTGCGCAGACGGGTTAAAAATCCCCACCGCATTGACCACCACATCAACCTGACTCAAGTGCGGCAGCCAGTCGGCTGGCGAAGTGAGCAGAGCGAAATCGGCTTGAATGTCATTCGGGCTGAGCGCGTGGCGGCTTAAAATCGTCACTGAATGACCGTTGCTGCGTAGTGCCGTGGCGAGCGCCGCGCCAATTAGACCGAGACC
>CAUPHX010000161.1:0-7466 GCA_963511125.1 uncultured Deefgea sp.
TCAGGCGGCTTACTGGGTAAAGGCTGGCTGGCCGGAACCCAAACCCACCTTGATTTTATTCCAGAGCGAACCACCGACTTTATTTTTGTAGCGTGAACTTGCGATGATTGCGCATATTGATACGCTGCGCATACAGCGACTCTGGTTACTGGCTGGAGCGACCTTATTATGCCTAACCCTCAGTGGCGTTTTGGCTTTTTTTATAACCCGTAATAGCTTTAAGGTCAGTAAAGTCTTAGAGCATCGCTCAAAACATGATCCGCTTACTGGGCTACTCAATCGCCACGGATTTGAGAATGAAATCAAGCATCACACCAGTAAAACAGGGGCTTTGCTGTTTCTGGATTTAGATCAATTTAAACTAGTCAATGATTTATGCGGCCACAGCACGGGTGATGATTTGTTAACGTTACTGAGCCAGCGATTTGCAAGCTCGCTACCGGATACAGCGTTAATTGCTCGCTTAGGCGGTGACGAATTTGCTATATTTTTGCCCACTTGTAGCAAAATACTTGCGGAAGATGCGGCACAAAAGCTACTCACATTAATTCAAAATCATCCATTTAGCTCACAAGGTCGACTATTTGCACTGAATGGTTCTATTGGCATCTCCATTTTGGAAGAAAAAACCCATTACAAAGACCTTATCGCACGAGCAGATACCGCCTGTTATATCGCCAAAGAGCGCGGCACGGGTCACATCGCTCATTCAAGCGATATGGATTATCAACACGAGCAATTGCAACTGAGTATGAGTTGGGCGGCAAAAATACCGGAAATGCTACAACACAACCGATTTGTACTTTTTTATCAAAAGATGGAAAATCTACAAGACCCTGCTACTACAACTGGGCATGCAGAAATACTCGTTCGCGGCATTGATGAAGACGGTCAAATCATTCCACCAGGGGTTTTCTTGCCCGCTGCCGAACGCTTCCATCTGATTAATCGCATTGATCGCTGGGTGGCTCAATCAGCACTCCAGCGCCAACTGCCTGCGAATATGTTATTTTCGATCAATTTATCTGCACCATCTTTAGCCGACGCTGCCTTTTTAGAAACCCTAGTAGAGTGGGTTAAAACCAGCACCTTACTCGGCACACTGATTTGTTTTGAAGTCACAGAAACTATTGCGATGACTGATATGAAATCAGCTAAACGTTTCATCAGTACCCTCAGAGCGCTCGGTTGCCGCTTTGCCCTCGATGATTTTGGCTGTGGATTTTCGTCGTTTAGTTATCTCAAAGATTTGGATGTTGATTACCTCAAAATCGACGGCAGTATGATCCGTAATTTAGAACGCAATGAATCTGACGTCGCATTAGTGACCGCGATCATCCAAATGGCCAAAGCCCTCAAACTGCGCACAATTGCTGAGTTTGTCGAAAACGACACTCAAAGAGAAATACTGCGGACCCTCGGCGTCGATTATGCGCAAGGCTATGCCATCCACAAACCTGAAGCGCTACCTATTTTAGATCCAGAAAAATAACGTAGGTATTTGACTACAGACATTGATCTAAAAAGCTTAAAGCAATATACCTTCAATAATAAATATAAAGCCCAGTCATCAACTGGGCTTTATCTGCTTCCATCACGGCAAGAGCGTTAGCGAGTTAGTTTTTCCACCACAGATTGCAATGCTGCTGGGCGATTGCTAAATGCAGCTAAGCGCCCTTTCGCCTTCGGTGCCAATGCTAAATCGTAGGGCAAACGACCCGCCACTAACCACAAATGCTCAGCAGGCAATTGAGCAATCAAGGCCTGTTGACCGCGCGAAAGACACGCGTTATAACTTTGCACAATCACCTGCGAATACGAAGCCGCCGCCTGCACCAGCGCAGCAATTTCGGCCTCCGTCGGCGACGGAGACACAATCAATTCGTTAACTTGAACGCCTGCCGCCGCCAATAAAGGCAGCAAAGTACCGCGAGCGGCGGTGCTTTTACCGAGCGCGACTTCATCAATCTCCGTTCGAGTTTGCACTTCAACGGTGATCAATAAAGTCGGCACCCTTAAATCCAAGGCTTGAAATGGGTCGCTCACTTGCACAGCATTGGCTTGCACCTGTGCCGCCAACGCCAGCGCTTCCGGCGTTTGCAATTGCTGCGGCTCAAACGGCCTAGCCCAATCGCCCATCGCAACAGTTTCTTTTAAGCGCGCAATTCGCGCCAAAGATTGCTCAAGCCGCGCCGCAGAAAGCTCACCACTGACCAATTGCGCCTGCAAGGCCAGCACCGTATCACGCTGCCACTCATAGGTATGCGACACCAAGACGATATCAGCACCAGCCAAAATCGATTGCACTGCGCCAGCCACCGTACCAACGCCGGCGGCAATCGCCGCCATTTCTAAGCAATCGGTAAACACAACGCCACTAAAACCCATTTCATCGCGTAACAAACCAGTGAGCACGCCGCGGGACAAGGTCGCCGGCGTATTCGGGTCGGACTCATACGCAGGAAACACCACATGGGCGGTCATGATCGCATCTACGCCTGCTGCAATCGCCGCTTTAAACGGCGCGAGTTCAACTTCATGAAGTCGCTCTGCCGCGTGCGCGACCACTGGCAATCCATAATGCGAATCCGTCGCCGTATCACCATGACCAGGAAAATGCTTCGCAGTCGCAGCAATCCCTGCCGCTTGAATCCCACGAATGGCGGCTAAGCCATAATTCGTAACCGTCGCGGCATCCTCGCCAAAAGCACGTATGCCGATCACCGGATTGTTCGGGTTATTGTTGATATCGAGGCTAGGGGCGAAATTTATGTTAATCCCCATCTGCCGCAATTCTGCCGCGCCAATCCGATGCAGTGCTTCGCACTCTGCGGCCGTACCGCCCTTAGCGTAAGCCATCGCTGATGGCAGTGGTGTAACGCCAGCTTCAATCCGCATCACCATCCCGCCTTCCTGATCAATTGCGATCAACAGTGGAATGTTAGACACCTCTGCATTGATGGCTTGTAAACGTCGGCACAACGCAGCCACTTGTGCGGGCGACTCAATATTACGGCGAAACAAAATCACACCACCGATGCGCTGCTCGCGAATAAGGCCTTCGATATCCGCATTGGGCACAAAGCCGTCAAAACCAACCATGACGAGTTGGCCGATTTGCGCACGAAGTTCAGGGGTAAGGGATTGAGACATCATGGATTCCTAGCAAACATCGCGCACGCGATAAGGATAAAGATTCAATTTTAATGGGGTTAATATATTGATCAGCACTAATCACCAACCTCAATTAGCTCACCAGTCCAAGTGCCTAAATGATTTGTAATGGAGACTAAAACATTGCCAGTGGATGGGGCTGTAAGTAGTAAGTCTCCATCAGGCAACCAAAAAGCACTTTTACCCGCAGAGATATACCCCCCCGATGGGGCGCCATGGTTAGCCATTAGAACGCCAAAATTGTAGTCTAAAGCATACGATTGCAAGAAATTCGTATCCGCGTTATATCCGCCCTCTGAAATCAGTACACCAGCCAAATAAAGAGAGGCTCCTGCCATTGCCGCTTGCTGGGCATGTTGCGTATGAGTGATATCAGCACAAATAGCCAGCGAATAAAACAAACCATTTAACTGATGAGTGCAGCTAGTTTTCGTCCCTTTAGAAGTAAACAGCTCTTCTCCTGGATGGAGGTACTGTTTTAAATAAACGTCATACCGCCCATCGGGAAAAAAGGTAAGGGCACCAATCGCTGGTGCAACTCCTGCACCATTTACAATGGGAGCACCAACGATGACTGTCATATTAGTCTTGCGAACCAAGTCTTTAATCGGATCGAGTCTTGGGTCTAGTGGCTCTAAAGCGCACTGCTGCAGAAGCGGTAATTCGTAGCCGCTGAGAGATAATTCGGGAAATACCAACAATTCGACAGAGGCTTGATGGGCTGCCTCGATAAATTTAATGTGCGTCAACACATTAGCAGAGATGTCACCAGCAATCGATATAGACTGGGCGGCAGCCATCCGAATTGATTGCATAAAACTAACCTCCGTTCATACGATTAAGACAGAAAAAACTTTCAGCAATGAAAAAAGCAGCTCAGTTCATGAGCTGCCCTAGCGAACATTCGGCAAATTAAGCCGTTAAGCGACGCAATACTTCTTCACGACCAATCAGCGCCAACACGGCATCCACCGATGGTGTATTGGTAATGCCGCAGACTTTAGCGCGAATCGGCATGCCGACTTGTGGCATTTTTACGCCTTGCTGCTTAACGAAGTCTTTAATTAGCGCGCCCAAGCTGGCGGCATCCCAAGACTCCAGCGCAGCGGAGGCTTCAGCAAACAACTTCAACCGTTCTTCGTCTTCTGCTTGCAAATGCTTATCGGCGATTTCTTGCGTTGGCGTTAACGCTTGATAAAAATATTCGGCTTGATCGGCCATTTCGACGAGAGTTTGGCAACGATCTTTCAGCAAGGCGCAGACATCGGCTAGCGCTGGGCCGCCGTCAGTTTTAACGCCTTTATCGGCCAAGAAACCGGCCACACGCGCCGCAAGTTTGGCTGGCTCAGCGGCTTTGATATATTGCGCATTGGTCCACAGTAATTTATCGCGATCCATCCGGCTTGGGCTACCGCTGACGTCTTTTAGATCGAACCATTCAACAAATTGCGCGAGCGAGAAAATTTCATCATCGCCGTGACCCCAACCTAGACGCGCCAAATAATTGAGCAAGGCTTCAGGCAAGACGCCTTGTTTGTCGTAATCAACGACCGACACTGCATCACGGCGCTTAGAGAGTTTCACGCCTTGATCGTTGTTGATCATTGGTAGATGCGCAAACACCGGCACCGCAACGCCCATCGCTTCGTAAATCACGATTTGGCGTGGCGTGTTGTTCACATGGTCATCGCCGCGAATCACATGGCTGATGCGCATATCGGCATCGTCCACCACCACGCAGAAGTTATACGTTGGCGTGCCATCAGGACGGGCGATGATCAAATCATCCAATTCGCTATGGCCAATTTCAATACGACCTTTGACTTGATCTTCCCACACCACCGAGCCACCGATTGGCGTTTTAAAACGCACCACGGGCTGAATATCGGCGGGAATGGCTGGCAAGGTTTTGCCGCTTTCTGGACGCCAAGCGCGGTTGTAACGTGGTTTTTCGCCACGGCTTTCAGCTTCTGCGCGCTGCGCTTCGAGTTCTTCTTTGCTGCAATAGCAGTAATAAGCGTGGCCGCTGTCGAGTAATTGCTGAATCACGACTTTATAGCGGTCCATGCGTTGCATTTGGTAGAACGGGCCTTCGTCGTAACCCATATTGACCCAATTCATACCGTCCATAATCGCCGCCACGGATTCTGGCGTTGAGCGCTCAAGATCGGTATCTTCAATCCGCAGCACAAACTGGCCGCCGTGTTTCTTGGCATAGGCCCAAGAAAACAGTGCAGTGCGAACACCACCAATATGAAGTAAACCAGTCGGGGAAGGGGCAAAACGGGTGCGTACGGTCATGGCGACAAATCCGGCGAATAGCAAAACCGCTATTGTACTAGAAATGCACCATCGAGCTGCGAGTCAGCGTAAAAGCAAAACCATCATAATGGGTATTAATTTGCAGCCATTAAAAAGAAAAGGCTAGGACTACATACCCATCAAGCTATAAAGAAGCCAAGCGCTTGGGCTTATCGATATTGAATTTGCTATTGATATCCAAGGTCAGATTGCCTGGATTATGTACCACCACGGTATTTGAAAACTCAGGCAGCGTCACTTTACTGGGTCGCTCAAAACGAACCAAAATATCGTAATACGCTTTGAGGCGCTCAACATAAATCACGGGGGCGCCACCGCGTGCATAACCATATTTGAGCGTACTAAAATGCTCTGGCTTCCTGAGTAAGGGCAACACCCCTTTTAAGTCAGTCCAACTGTCGGGATTGATGTTCAAGCGCAGCGCCAAAGTGCGCGCGTCTTCAACGTGGCCCAAACCAATATTGTAGGCGGCGAGTGCCTGCCAAGTACGATCAGGTTCTGGAACCGATTCTGGAATGCCTTTGCGCATCATTTGCACATAACGCGCGCCACCGAGAATACTCTCGCGCGGTTTTAAACGATCCACTCCCAATAATGAAGCCGTATCGTTGGTCAGCATCATGATGCCGCGTACGCCCGTCGGCGAAATCGATTCATTATCCCAGTGGGATTCTTGGTAGGCCAACGCCGCCAGCAGACGCCAATCGATGCCGGTTTCGGCCTCCGCCTTTAGAAACGTATCGCGAAATTGCGGCAAGGTGGATTTGATCCGCCCCAAGTAGGTCAATGCATCCAGCGGGTCAATTCGGTTGACGTGGCCATAATAGCGATCCTGCAAACGAGCGATCGAGCCTTCTGCAATCACCTGTCGAAAATACGTCGAAACCATCGTTCGCAGTTGGGGATCTTCATCGCGCACCGCCCATGACAATTGCTGGGCAATATTCCCAAATGACTTAGAAATGGCGACATTCGGATAGTAGTTTTGCGCCACATCGGCGGCATGCGAGTCCACAATGGCATACGCCAATTTACCTGTCGACACTAGCTCAATGAGGTCTTCATTATCGGCATTCTCTACCGCATTAATTTGCAAGTTCGGGAATTGCACTTTTTGTTGGCTGAGCGAGTCAAGATATTGCGGCAAAGTACTTAAGGCAGTTTGACCTTGCTGAATTTCTTTGAGCACCTCCGCTTCGCTGCGCGATGCGGCATACACCAAAACAGGCATCACATTTTGGTAGGCGGGACCAAACAAGATACCCTCACCCTCCAAACCACGGTGCACGCCGACCGCCAAATGCGCTTCGTTCTGCTTGAGGCGTTGCACCACCTCAGCATAAGTGCCCACCATAATAAAGCGCACTTTTAAGTCATTAATCTCGGCAAATCGGGTGACAAGGTCGTACTCAAGGCCGGAATAACGTCCTTCCGCATCCACATACAATGTGGTTGGGCCGTTTTGCACCAGCACGGTTAATTCTTTGGACTCCGCCCATGGTAATACACGCTGGAACTGCGACGAATGCTCGCCACAGCCCAAAAGTATGCACGCCGAGAGCGCAATCAAGAATTTCTTCATGCCGTTCCTGTTCCTTACAAAGATGCCGCATTGTGCCTAGTTTTTGGCAAAACAACAAACTATATCTTTGGCAAACAAGGACTTGCATCAGCAAGCCCTTATTTTGCAGGGGTTAGAACGGAATGAATTAATCGAAATTGAACTGAAAAAAACAAGAAATGAGAACTAGCTTGGATATTTCGTGCTCTAATTTTAAGCAGAATAAAATACTGAGCTGCGAGGCTAAAGCCGTATTTTTGCGTCCATTAGGGGGTGTCTAGTATTTTGTGTAAACGCTTTTTTAAAATGCGGGCATCCGCTCTTCAAATTGAATACTGAACCGTACCAACGCCGCTCGCCAGTCGCGGATTGGCATCGTCCATTTCTTACTAATATTCTGTAGCGCCAA
>CAUPHX010000162.1:0-7340 GCA_963511125.1 uncultured Deefgea sp.
GGTGAGGCGCTTGGCTTCGATGCCCAAATCTTGCGCGGATTTGAGCAGAAAATGCTTGGCGAGTAGTGGGATATCTTGGCTGCGCTCACGCAGTGCGGGTAGGCGCAGGCGAATGACATTCAAACGATGGAATAAGTCTTCGCGAAATTGGTGATCTTTTACGCGGTCTTCTAGGTTTTGATGCGTGGCGGCGATGACGCGTACATTGGCTTTGATCGGTTGATGCCCGCCCACTCGATAAAAGAAACCATCAGAGAGTACGCGCAGTAAACGCGTTTGCAGATCAAATGGCATATCGCCAATTTCATCCAAAAACAAGGTGCCACCATCGGCTTGCTCGAAACGGCCAACGCGTTTGGCGTCGGCACCGGTAAACGCGCCGCGTTCATGGCCGAATAATTCGGATTCTAATAAGTCTTTTGGAATCGCTGCGCTATTAATCGCGACAAACGGTTTGTTGGCGCGTGGGCTATGGCGGTGCAGGGCGCGGGCAACAAGTTCTTTGCCACTACCTGATTCGCCGGTAATCATCACAGTGGCAGCAGAATGAGAAAGTCGACCAATCGCACGGAACACGTCTTGCATCGCTGGGGCTTGACCGAGCATTTCCGGTACGGCATCGTTGACTGCGCTGGCGGGGGCGAGTTGTTCACTTTCGACGATAGCGCGGCGAATCAGCGCAATCGCTTGCTCGACATCAAAAGGCTTGGGCAAGTATTCAAATGCGCCGCCTTGAAATGCCGATACCGCACTATCTAGGTCAGAGTGCGCCGTCATGATGATGACAGGAATTTCTGGCCAATCACGCTTCACAATTTCTAAAAAAGTGAGCCCTGATTCGCCCGGCATCCGGATATCGCACACCACGGCTTGCGGGCGCTCGGTTTGAATTTTTTGCAGCGCTTCAGTGGCAGAAGGAAAAGTCGCATGCGCGATATGTTCACGCGAAAGCGCTTTTTCAAATACCCAACGAATCGAGCGGTCATCGTCAATTACCCAAACTGGCTTCATAGTGGCGTTCCTGAATCTTGCCACGCATTCAGTGGCAGAAAAATACTAAATGTGGTGTGGCCGGGGCGGCTGTCAAATTCAATCACGCCATGATGTTGTGCGACATAGGTGTGCGCTAAATGCAGACCGATCCCTGTGCCGCCTTCACGGCCAGACACGAGGGGATAAAACAGCGTTTCTTTTAAATGTTCGGGTATTCCGGGGCCATTATCAGAAATATCAATCCGCAGTGCGAGCGGGTGGCGACGGCGATTGAGTGTGACTTGGCGCGCGATACGCGTGCGTAAAATCACTTCACCGATATTGGACATCGCTTGAATCGCATTGCGAACAATATTGAGTACGGATTGAATGAGTTGCTCTTTATCGGCAATCAAGAGCGGCATGCTGGTATCGTAATCACGCTTCACCGACAGCCCGCTGGGTGTCTCTGCAAGAACTAAACTGCGAACGCGCTCTAAGACTTCGTGAATATTGATTTCTTTAATTTGCGGCAGCCGGTGCGGCGTGAGCAGTCGATCGAGCAGGCTTTGTAGTCGTGATACTTCATCCACAATCACGTCGGTATATTCTTTGAGTTGTGGGTCGGGTAGCTCAAAGGCGAGTAATTGCGCAGCGCCGCGAATGCCGCCGAGTGGGTTTTTGATTTCGTGCGCTAAATTGCGAATTAGTTCTCGATTGGCTTGTTGCTGAGCTTGCAGGCGCTCTTCATTGACGATGCGGCGCTGTTGATCGATACGGCGAACTTCAAGAAGAAGCACCGCAGCAGGGCACTCGATGGGGGTGACGTCCAATGTGACATACATTTCACCGTCTACCCCGAACACGATCAGCTCGTGCTCGGTAATTGAAATGCGTTTTTCTAAAGCAGTGTGCGCTGCAAAAACCACAGGTGAGTTCAACCCAAAACAGTGCTCTAGCGTTTGGTTATCGGTATCACGCAGATTGAATAGGCTATTAGCTGCTGGATTGGTAAAGACAATATAGCCTTCTGTATCTACAGCAAAGACGGCGGCATCCAGATAGTCGAGGCCAGCAAAGGCAGGGTGGCTCATGGTGTTGCTCCAATATGCGCTGAGCCTTTGATCCTTGGGATCTCTGGCGTTAAGTTGCGCTTTTCCTTGGCTAAAAGTGCTAAGGCTCCATTTTTACTTTGATGATTAGCAAAAACTAGGCCAGCTTTAAGTTAGGGTCTGTTGATGTTTGGTTTCCCGCCGCGCTGGAGCGATTTTCGCGGCGAATCAAGGCGTAGTAAGCGCTAACTTAGAATGACTAAGTGGCGCGCTTCGTGCCTTGCCTCAGGGCAAAATCCGCGCAAACGCGGCCGGTAAACCAAGCGTCAGCAGACCCTGTGGCACAGGAGCAGAATAAGCGATTTTTGCACTGTAATGGTGCGTTTTTGTTTCTGGCGTGGTATTAACGCACTCGGCTGATTTCTGACTGCAGCGAAGCGACGTTTTTTTCATGCATCATAATCGTTTCGCGCAGGCGACCAATGCGATCGAGGTAGAGCTTGGGATTGGCTTGTTCAGCTGCCGTTTTAGTGCTCTCGGCTTCTTGTAGACTTTTTTGGGCTTTACTGAGTAGGCTGCGTTCGCTATTGAGTTCTTCGGCCAGAATCACTTTTCGATTGCTATCGCGACTTTTCTGCGTTGCGGCATCAACTTTAGGAAAATTCAACGGCGAGGGCGCAGCAACACGGGGTGATTTACTCACGCTGTTTGTTGTTTCACCACTGGGGCGACGAGCATTGGTGGTCGGATTTGATTCCGACATAATACGCACCGCGCCTTTAATGGGCGAGTTGGTAAAGGTTACATTGCCGTTTGCATCTGTATATTTATAGATGTCGGCGAAGGCGCAGCTACTGATGAAGAGCGCACAAAAGAAAATTTTTGCATACATAGTTGAAAGGTATCACAGCCTAAGCGTTGTGCCTAATGGCTTGGTCGATTTGCGCAGGCAATTGTGCCATTTAATTAATCGCTTGAGAGGCATCAGAATGGCCGAGTGGCTTATCGGGAGCGATTAAATCGCGAACGCGTTGCTTAAGTTGTTTCGCCTCTGGAAATCCGTCATCAATCTTTCGATCCCACACTAAAGTACCATCACAGTGAATTAAAAATACACCGCCCGTTCCCGGTTGCAGAGCGACTTCGCCCAGTTCAAAGGCAAAGGTCGTCAACAGTTCTTGCGCTAGCCATGCGCTACGCAATAGCCAATTGCATTGAGTGCAGTACAGGATGGTAATCCGTGGTTTGCTATTTATGAGTGCAGTCATTCGTTCTCTCGAACGTGTGCAATGAAATTAAGAGTGAAATTTCATTGAACACGTGCAGGTCAAAATTTATTGTTTGCGGATTGATTTTAGCAATTCATCTAGCGCTGCCATGCCGGCGGGGGCATTGGCGTGATTGATGATACCAACCACTGCCCATGTTTTTCCTTGTGCATCACGCACATAACCCGCCACAGCGCGAACGTCTTTCAGCGTGCCGGTTTTGATGTGCGCTTGACCGATGCTCGTTTCGTCCTTCAAACGTTTTCTCATTGTACCGTCGATGCCCACGATGGGCAGAGACGAAACAAATTCGGCTGCGAGCGGGGCATTCCACGCGTCTTGCAACAACTCGGCTAAGTGCTTGGCACTGATTTGTTCTTTACGTGATAAACCTGCACCATTTTCAAGTACCAATTCATCGAAACGCATTCCTTTGCTGTGCAGCCAGCGCTGAATGACTGCAGCGGAGCGATTCGCTGTCGTCGCACCATCAGCGGCGGAGCCTTGCGTCGCGCCTAAAGTCAGAAATAACTGCCGAGCCATCATATTGTTGCTGTATTTATTAATGTCTCGAATGGTGCTGACCATATCGAATGACTGGGTGCTCGCTAACAAAACACTATTGTTGGGTGTAATGCCTTGCTGCATTTTTCCGCCGAGCTTTCCGCCTTCGGCTATCCATAAATTTTTAAACAGTAAGTAGGTATAGGTCGGTGAATCATATACAGACATGTACTTCTCGCCAATACATCCAGCAGGTACTTCGCCAACCAGTTGCAACATTAATTGCGGTGTTGCTTGGCCCATGCGAAATTGCACGCGTTTTTGCCAGGTTTCGCACGGTGCAGCTGGGCCAATCCCCAGTTGATTACTCAGGCGAACTTCTGGCCAATCTGGCTCAGCAGTGGTCTTCACTCTTTCGCCATCGGCGCGGATGCGTAGTCTTAGTGATTTAAAATTGGTGAGGAGCGCATCGGGCTTGACCATAAACGGGCGATCGCTGGTTTCTCCATCATCATCAAAACTAGGCTCATTGGGATCAATCACAAAAGCGCTGCGATCCAGCACCACATTGCCGCGAATCTCTTCAACACCTGCGGCTTTTAAATCTCGAACCAGCAACCACATCCGCTCCAAAGTGAGCTTCGGATCGCCCGAGCCTTTGAGGTAAATATCACCTTCGAGTACGCCATTTTTAGGTAAGGCATTCGCACGCACGTCGGTTTGCCATTGCCAAGCAGGGCCGAGAATTTCAAGCCCAGCCAAGGTAGTGACGATTTTCATCGTCGATGCAGGGTTGGATGGTACATCGGCGCGATAAAACTGCGCTTTTCCTTTGCTGTCGAGTGGAATCATCGCTACTGAAAGCGCATCTGCAGGGATTTTGGCCGCTTTCAGCGCATTGCTCACGCTGTTTGGCAGCGTATCTGCAGCGAAAGCAACTTGACTACTGATGGCCAGTGCAATGAGGGTGATAAAGCTTCGCATGCTGGGTCCTGATGGTTAATTTTTAATTGTCGAGCTTGCCAAGCGGCGATGATTGTCGAGCTTGCCATGCGGCAAGGTCGATTCGATATTGTTGTAATTCTTCGGTGTATAAATCCAAAATACAGGGAGAGCAGCCGCTGCTGCAACACGCTTCCAGCGGTGGTTCAATCGGCGCTTCGGGTTTTGGGTCATTATTTTCTGTTGATATCTCAAGCGGTGTGGTCGTCATATCACTCATTCATCTATCTGTTTGCAAAGAATCCACAGCGCAGTGCTTTGCAATGGAATCATCGTCAAATCAGTTATGGCATCTGTTAGAATGTCGCCATGAGCTACCAAGTACTAGCCCGTAAGTGGCGACCGAAAACATTTGCCCAATTGGTCGGGCAGGAACACGTGATTAAAGCGCTGGCAAACGCGTTTGCCTCCGAGCGTTTGCATCACGCGTATTTGCTCACCGGCACACGCGGGGTGGGTAAAACCACCATTGCCCGCATTATGGCCAAAGCGCTCAATTGCGAAACCGGCATTACGTCTGAGCCGTGTGGCGTTTGCTCTGCGTGTACGCAAATTGATGCGGGGCGCTTTGTCGATCTGTTAGAGATCGACGCAGCTTCCAATACCGGTATCGATAATATTCGCGAGGTCTTGGACAACGCGCAGTATGCACCGACCGCTGGCCGTTTTAAAGTCTACATTATCGACGAAGTGCACATGCTCTCCAAGTCGGCATTTAATGCGATGCTGAAAACGCTGGAAGAGCCACCGAGCCACGTCAAATTTATTCTGGCAACGACCGATCCGCAAAAAGTGCCGATTACGGTATTGAGTCGTTGTTTGCAATTTTCATTGCGCCAAATGACGCCGCAACAAGTCACAGGCCATTTGAATACCGTATTACAAGCCGAACAAATTGAATATGAAGCACTTGCACTCAATCTGATTGGCCACGCGGCCAGTGGTTCAATGCGTGACGGTTTATCTTTACTTGACCAAGCAATTGCCTACGGCGCAGGAAAAGTGGCAGAAACCGACGTGCGGGCGATGCTCGGCGCGGTGGATCAAAGTTATTTATTTGAACTGTTGACTGCACTCATTCAGAAAGATGGCCCAGGGCTGCTCAAAACAGCCGATGCGATTGCCGAGCGTGGCTTGTCGTATGAGGCTGCCTTGCATGAATTAGCCTCGCTATTGCAACAAATCGCCCTAGTCCAAGCGGTGCCCGGCGCATTAGCGGATGATTTGCCATTACGCGAGCAAATTATGGCCGTCGCGCAAGCAATGTCGCCAGAAGACGCGCAATTGTATTACCAGATCGCCTTGCATGGTCGTCGTGATTTACCACTCGCCCCCGATGAATATGCGGGGTTTACGATGACTGTTTTGCGAATGCTGGCCTTTGCGCCGAGCGATGCAGGGCATGTGATCAAGCCCGTCAATCCAGCTGTGAATGCGCCAGCTAAAAACACAGCAGTGACCGCTGCACCTGCACCACAAGTTCAAGCTGCCGTTGTGCAGTCGACGACTTTGCCCAATGAATCACCAGCGCAAGCGACAGAGCCTGTCGCAAATTACGACGACCTCCCGCCTTGGCGACAAGATGATGCGCCAGCTGCAACCGTCGCGGTTCCAGTTCAAGCCCCCGCGACTGCTCCTCCAGTGGCCGCGCCAATATCAGCGTCTTTAGCGCCAGCCGAATTTAATGGCGATTGGCGTGCTTTGGTGGTGCATCTAAAATTGGGTCAGGCAGGTATGCTGGCGCAGCACTCTGAGCTATTGAGCTACACGGATATACAGTTCAATATTAAAGTTGAAGAAGTTCACCGCAGTGTCGCGACACGCGATTATCAAGAAAAATTGCGTGCCGCATTAAGCGAACATTTTGCGCGTGACATTGCCTTGAATGTGCAGATTGGTGAGGTGAAGACCGAAACCCCGGCTGATATTCATTATCGTGAAAAACAAGAGCGGCAAGATCAAGCTGTCGCGGCGATCAATGGCGACCCATTTGTGCAAACCATGGTGAAAGAGTTCGGCGCGAGTATTGCACTGGACTCAATCAAACCCATATAAGTATTCAAACTCACTCTGTAATGAAAAGGAAACTCTATGTTTGGTGGTAAAGGCGGAATGGCTGGCTTGATGAAACAAGCGCAGCAAATGCAAGAAAATATGGCTAAAGCCCAAGAAGAGTTGGCGACAGTCGAAGTAGAAGGCCAATCAGGCGCTGGCATGGTCAAAATCACGCTCACTTGCAGCAATGTGGTGCGCCGTGTTGCGATTGACGATAGTCTGTTGTCGGATGATAAAGACATGCTCGAAGATTTGATTGCTGCTGCATTTAATGACGCGCTCCGCAAAGCGGAAGCCACCAGCCAAGCCAAAATGGGCGGCTTCACCGCCGGCATGCAATTGCCACCTGGCTTTAAAATGCCATTCTAATTTGTGAAAAGCCCAAATCGATGCGGATGAATGATTTTAAATATTCGCAATCTATTTGGGTTTTTTATTAAGGGTATTGCTCTGTAGGCATTATCCATGAATGTCTACAGAGAAATAC
>CAUPHX010000163.1:0-7336 GCA_963511125.1 uncultured Deefgea sp.
ACAATGTTGTTGATTTTATTAATCGGTTTTGGCATCGCAACAATCAGCTGGTTTGTGTTGGGGCGAATTACGCGCCCAATCATTTCGACGGCGAAAGCCGCCGAAAAACTCGGCCAGGCCGATTGGCAGCCACTACCTGTTCCTAAAATACAGTTACGAGAAACAGCCTTATTAACAGCGACCTTCAACGATATGGCCGCCAAATTAGCGCTGTCATTTGAGCAAATGAATCGGCAAATTCGTTTTGACAATATGACAGGCTTAATGAATCGAAATGGCCTAACGGTCGCGGTCAATGATTGGGGATTTTCACCTGCCGATACTCAGCTCATGTTATTGATTGGTCTGGATGGTTATCGAGCGATTAATGATAGCGTTGGACATGCCCTGGGAGATTCCTTATTAAAATCGATTGCGAATCGCTTACTCACGAACATACCGGCAGATGCCTTACTGGCACGTACTGCGGGTGCAGAATTTACGATTTTAATTCCTTCCGCCAAAGATCAAGACGAAGCCATATTTACTACGCTACGCTATTTAGCGTCGTTTTCTGAGGCGTTCAAAGCGGCTGAATCTGCTGATGAAGTGGTCGTGACCGCGTCGATTGGATTGGTGTTTGGCACGTTCAAACGGCTTGAGTTAGCCGATTGGTTGCGTAATGCCAGTGTTGCACTGGGTAAAGCCAAAGCCAAAGGTTTTGGTTCATACGCCCTGTTTGAAGCGAGCATGATTGAGCAATCAATTGCCAAAACCCGCATTACCAATGAGCTTAAATTAGCTTTAGAGCGGCATGAGTTCCAAGTTTATTTCCAACCGGTAATCGATTTACAAAATGGCGAAACCATCGGTGCCGAAGCGCTGATTCGTTGGAAAAGCCCGCGTGGCATGATTTCTCCAGGCGTATTTATTCCCGCCGCTGAAGATTCGGGTTTGATTTTGCAAATTGGTAACTGGGTACTGCGCGAATCGTGCCAACAAATTGCCAACAAGCTCAAAGCAGGCTGGCGGGCTGATTTCGACATCCATGTGAATGTCTCCGTTCGCCAACTGATTCAATCCGATTTTTACGAGCAATTGGTGACAATTCTGCAGGAAACGGGGCTCCCCGCGCATAATCTGACGCTTGAAATTACCGAGTCTTGTTTGGTCACGCAAAGTGAAGTGGTTGCCAGCTTGATTAAACGTGTGCGCCGTCTTGGCGTGAGCATTGCGATTGATGACTTTGGCACCGGCTATTCATCGTTGGCGTATTTACATCAATTTGATTTTGACTACCTAAAAATCGATCAATCGTTTATCGCACGGATGTTAGAAAACGTCCAAGACGAAGCCATTGTGTCGGCGATCATTAGCATGGCTTCCGGCTTTAAGGTGGTGCTGGTGGGTGAAGGCATCGAAACCGAAGCGCAAGCCAATCGCCTGCGCGAGCTGGGTTGCCAGCGTGTCCAAGGCTATTTCTTTGGTCGCCCTGCCCCGCTGGAGTCTTGGCCAGAATAAACGCAAGCTGCAATCTATTTGTCATCTCTTTGTCGTAAAATCGTCATCTATTAATTTCAATTAGAGAACTGGAAATGAATCTGCACCCCTTTGACGCGCTGGATTTACCGGATGGTGGTCAGATTTTATTTACCCCTTGCCCTGGCACCAAGGCCGCTGATTTAGCCGCCTCGGTTGCGCAGTTGAAAGCCGCTGGTGCCAGCGCGATTGTGACGTTGATGCCTAGCCATGAATTACAAGAAAATGGTGTTGCGGAACTCCCCGCTGTTTGTCAACAGCAGGATTTGGCGTGGTTTCATTTTCCTGTAGAAGACGATGCCGCACCCGCAGCGCAATTTGCTAGCGCGTGGGCTGCACACTCCGCTGAAGTGCTGCAAATTCTGGCCGATGGCGGCACGATCGCCGTGCATTGCAAAGGTGGCTCTGGACGCACTGGCCTGATGGTAGCAATGCTCTTAATTAGCCGTGGTGAACCACTGCCGAAAGTGATCGAGCAAGTCCAAGAGATTCGCCCCAAATCACTGCAAATCCCCGCTCACTTGGCATTTTTAAGCGATGCTGCCGCACAAGTCTAGCTCGCTTTTCTATCTTCAAGCTCAGCATTTCTGTCGGCTGGATCAACGTCACGCTGCGATGCTGAACTTGGATTGGGTTTTAAGTTGCGGTGATATAAACCGGTGCAAAACCTCCGCCCAGCGTTCTAAAGTTGGTCGTTTGTCCGCTGTACAAGCGTGCGGCAAATAGCTGGATTTCGCCTCGATACACATAGGCGCGAATATCGAGTTTTAAATCCACCGTCTGGTTTTCTTCAATCGCCACATAACGCTCGCTCGGCGGCGCAATTGTTTGCGCCACATAATTGCCCGCCAGAATCTCACCCCACACTCTTTTGGTCAGTTTATCGCCGCGATACGTGGCTTTGCTGCCGTAGCCGCTGGCGGGCTTGAAAAAGAGCTGTCGCCGTTGCGCCCAAAGTTCATCAGCATTGGCGAGGGTGACTTGAAAGGTGCGTGGAATTCCAGCTTGCAAGGTCGCTATGGTCGAGTCGGCCAGCGGATAAGCCGCCAATTGCTGCGGCGAGCTTAGCTCGGCGAGGTGGCGCTTATCGGCGAACAGCGCATGGGCGCGTGGTGTCGGCGTAACTACGACACTTCCAGCTTCAAAAGCCTGCCGTAGGGCCTCAGTATTGGCTTGCTCAAAATAAAAATCGGTCAGGCGGTTGTAGACCATATCAATCGCTTCATCGCCTAACCATAGCTGCTGATCATGCCAGCGCAGCTCGCTTGGATCCGCAATCAGGCAGCGAATTCCAGCCTTTTCAAACATGCGCTGAAACAGCAAAAATTCGGGGTAAAGGTATTGCTGTGCTGGCGCTTCATCAAAGATGGCAATGCTACGTGGGCGAGGTGTATCACGCTGTGTGCGCCACTCTTGTTCGAACATGGCGAGCCAAGTACTTTCCAGTTCATCCAGTGATATTGGCGCGGCAGTCAGCGGCGGGCAGGCTTTGCAGCACGAAGTTTGCGCGCGAGCCAAAGCCAGATTGAGCATAGCACCACCGGCATTGGTGTTGATTTCAATGAGCTGCGGCCCACTTTTTCCCATGTGAAAATCGTAGCCAAAAAACACGCCATCAGGGCCAAAATTAGTCTGTGCTGCTGTTGGCGCTTGGGCCAACACCCGAGTTTGCCAAGATGCAGAGGAAGCAACTTCAGTGATTGAACGAATAATCGCCTGCATTTGATCGCGCTGCTCAGGCGTAATAAACACCATCGTTGCTGAAAATAAATGCGGGCGTGTTTCTGCAATTTCGGCGGCCAAGCCGCTCAATTGCGGGCTTGCATCAAGCTCGGCTTTTAGCAAGTCTTGATCTAAAAATTGGCAAGCACATTGCTTGTTGAGTAATTCGGCCGTGCTGGTGGCGGTGCTATGCGTTGTCATGCGTAATACTTCCGTTTCATTCTAAGTGCCACATTGACTAAGGCAATTAACACCGGCACCTCAACCAAGGGGCCGATCACGCCGGCAAAGGCTTGATCAGAGTTAATCCCAAACACAGCAATTGACACTGCAATCGCCAGCTCAAAATTATTGCCAGTCGATGTAAACGCAATCGACGCATTTTGATCGTAGGGCAAGCCCATTTTCTTGCCGATGAAAAAGCTGGCGAAAAACATCACCATAAAATAGATGACCAGCGGAATCGCAATTTGCAGCACATCCAGCGGCAGCTCAACAATCATTTCACCCTTCAAGCTAAACATCAGCACGATGGTCGCGAGCAAGGCAATCAGTGTGATTGGCGAAATACGCGGGATAAACACTGTGTTGTACCAAGCCTCGCCCTTCGCTGCGACTAGCCATTTGCGACTTAAAAAACCGGCCAGAAACGGGATGCCCAGATAAATCAGCACGCTTTGCGCAATATCGAAGATCGTAATATCCAGCGCAAAACCTTGCAGGCCAAACAGCGGCGGCAACACGGTGATAAATAGCCAAGCCATCACGCTGTATGTCACGATCTGAAATACGCTATTGAGCGCCACTAGCGTCGCGCCGTATTCCTTGCTACCACCGCTAATGTCATTCCAGACCAGCACCATCGCAATACACCGCGCCAACCCAATCAAAATCAGCCCGACCATATAGCCCGGCTGATCGCGCAAGAAAATAATTGCCAGCAAAAACATCAAAATCGGGCCAACGATCCAGTTCATCACCAAAGACAGCGTAATTGCCTTTTTATCGCGAGTGACTTCACCCAATAGGCTGTAATTCACCTTGGCCAGCGGCGGATACATCATCAAAATCAGGCCAATCGCCAGCGGGATATTGGTCGTGCCTACCGACATCGCGTCATTGAGCTGCGCCACTTGTGGAAAAACCACGCCGATCCCAACACCCACTGCCATGGCCAGAAAAATCCATAGCGTGAGGTTGCGATCCAAAAAGCTCATTTTGTGCGACGTCGATTCATCGGCGCAGGCTTTAACATTCATGCTGAATACTCAAATGGTTTGAATTTTTAAAAATATTTACTTTTGACCGTGTTCAGCCAGCTCTAAAAGTCGCGGCACGCCAATTGGCTCGTCTTTTAGCAAGGGTACGACGGCATAGCGCTGTGCGTGCTGATTCACCACCAAATCAATTTGCGTTAGCTCGTTTAGGGCGCGCTGATGCAGTAGCGGCGATTTTGCGCCAGCCATCGCGATACTGTTATTAATCACCCACGCCCACGGCGTAATCCCTGCGCGTTGCAAATCAGCCTGCAAATTCGCGGCCTCCAATACTGGCGTCGTTTCGGCCAAAGTCACGAGCAGCACTTTGGTTTGTTTCGGGTCTTGCAATTGCATCATCGGCGTTAGGTAATGCAGCTTGGCCTGATCCATTTTTTTGGCGACTTCACGGTGATACGCGCCCGTTGCATCAAGCAGCAGCAGCGTGTGGCCCGTTGGTGCGGTGTCCATCACGACAAACTTTTTGCCCGCTTCGCGAATAATCCGCGAGAAAGCCTGAAAAACGGCGATTTCCTCGGTGCACGGTGAACGCAAGTCTTCTTCTAATAATGCTTTGCCATGGGTATCAAGTTGCGAGCCTTTGCTGGTAAGTACTTGCTGCCGATACTGTTCAGTCACTTCTTGTGGGTCGATGCGGCTCACCGTGAGATTGTCTAAACTGCCGACCAGCGTTTCACTCAGATGCGCTGCAGGATCAGAAGTGGTCAAGTGCACTGGCAGGCCGCGATGCGCCAGCTCAACCGCCACCGCCGCCGCAATCGTTGTTTTACCCACGCCGCCTTTACCCATTAGCATCACCAAGCCATGGCCATCGGCCGAAATCTGATCGACTAATGTCGATAAATTGGGTGCTGCAAAGTCGATTGCGTTGGAATCAATGCTCGGCGTAGCACTTTGGACATCGGTAAACAATTGCTGCAAAGCAGGCAAACCGACCAGATTAAAGGGTTTTAGCGACAACAAATCCGTTGGCAAGTTTTTCAAAACATCCGGAATATTCGCCAGTGCTGCGTGTTCGCGTTGCGCGATTGCTGCTGCGAGCGGATCTTGGCGGGCTTCTGATTCGGGTAGCACGCCATTAATCACCAAATATTGCTGCGCCAAGCCAATATCGGCCAACTCTTCATGCGTTCGAGCCACTTCGCGCAAAGTGGCTTGCTGAGCGCGTGCGACTAAAATCAGGCGAGTACGAATCGGGTCGGCTAGAGCATCCACTGCGGCTTTGTACTGGGCGCGCTGTTTTTCCAAGCCCGCCAAAGGGCCAAGGCAAGACGCATCGCCTTTAGCTTCGGCCAAAAAGCCACTCCAAGCGCCTGGCAATTGCAGCAATCGTATCGTGTGGCCCGTCGGCGCGGTATCAAAAATAATGTGGTCAAAATCGGCGGTTTGCTTGGATTTGATCAGCAGCGCGGTAAATTCATCAAACGCCGCTATTTCCGTCGTGCACGCACCCGAGAGCTGCTCCTCAATGCCGCGCACGACGTCGTCAGGCAACACGCCACGTACAGGGTCAACAATCCGATTGCGATAGACTTGCGCCGCCGCTTGCGGATCGATTTCGAGCGCCGATAAGTTGGCTACTGCAGGAATATCGGTAATTTGATTGCCAATCGTAATGCCGAAGACTTGCCCGACATTGGATGCAGGATCGGTACTGACCAATAGAATTCGCTTCCCAGAGGCAGCCAATTGAATGGCCGTTGCGCAAGCAATCGATGTTTTACCAACGCCACCTTTGCCGGTGAAGAACAGAAAACGGGGGGCTTGAGAAAGGAATTTCATGATGTGAATCCACCTGCTAAACAGCATTGAACTTCAGTAATTAACGCGAATTGGCAATTAACAGCTGCGATTTCCACAGCAGCAGCCACTACTTTGAGGCTGTGCATCTGCAATTTTCGCCCAGCGCGCCAATTCTGCTCGAGTTGGATAACGACCCGCTAAGGCCATTTCGCCATCGACCAGAACGACAGGGAGTGCTTCAGCGCCAGAGCGCACTAGAAATGCTTTCACAAGCTCATTTTCTGCAAACACCATCGGCTGCTGCGCCAAATTAAAGCGCTCAATCGCCGCACCTTGTTGCTTGGCCCAATCGATATCGGCTGAAGCATTCACCAAAGCTTGGTCCACATCTTCACCGCACACGCCAGAGCTACAGCACAGGGCGGGGTCAAAAATTTGTATCTTGCTCATGATTTTTCTCCAAATAGCATTTGTAAAATGCCGCCGACGGACTACTCAGTTTTAGCTTCGGGGCAGCACAGTTGAGGCAAAACAGCGGGCGAGCAGCTCGACTGATTGCGTAAGTCAGCACATTGTTCGGGATGCCCTTCGCAACATTCCTCGGTAAGATAGTCGAGCAAATCCAGCATCAAGCTGAGATTGGCGCGGTAACGCATATAGCGGCCTTCCTGCTCGACGGTCACGACATTTGCATGCACCATTGATTTCAGATGAAACGATAAATTGGTCGCAGGCAGATTTAATGCCGTGGCGATCTCTCCGGCGACCAGTCCGGTTGTGCCTTTGCGCACCAGCAGGCGATAAACATCGAGCCGTACACCGGAAGACAAAGATTCAAAAATGGCCGTAGCTGTATTTTTTTTCATAACTCAACTATACAACAATATTTGAAATATTAAACTAGTATTGTTACCATCCTTCGACATCAGATCAAATTACTCAGGATCGCGCCGTGAAAAATACTTACCATGTTTTGTTTATCTGCACCGAAAATGCCGCTCGCAGCCAGATGGCCGAAGCCCTGCTCAATCACATGGGGCAGGGGCGTTTCAAGGCTTTCAGTGCGGGTAGCCAGC
>CAUPHX010000164.1:0-7318 GCA_963511125.1 uncultured Deefgea sp.
AGGGTTGGCAGCGCCGCTTGGTGCTTGCGAACCAAAAATTTCAATCATCCCGATGACGGTACCAAACAAACCCAGTAGCGGCGTCACTGCAGCCAGCGTACCCAGTGTTGATAAATAACGATTGAGGTCATGCGCTACGGCGCTGCCGGTTTCTTCAATCGATTCTTTCATGATTTCACGTGAGCTTTTCACGTTTTTCAAGCCCGCTGCCAATACACGGCCCAATGGGCTAGAGGCAGACAATTTAGTCAACGAATCCGCCGTAACACCTTGGCTGCGATACTCTTGCACTACTTTAACCAGCGTGCCGTGCGGCAGTACCAGTGATTTACGTAGAGTGAGTAAACGTTCAATAATAATGGTCACGGTCGCAATAGAAGCGGCGATAATGAGCCAGATTGGCCAGCCAGCGGCCTCGATGATAGCGAGCATAATAAAAAACCTTGTGGTAAAGATGGGCAACGGCAAAAACCGCGTAACTTTAGCCCGAAATCCACGCGAGGGGAAGTGCTAATGCGCACAAGTTGCCGCATACGCCCCCGCTGTAGGTATGCTAAGCGCCAGATAGCATTCAGTTTTTTATCATTACCCCCAGCTTCTGTGGATAACTTTGTGGGGAAGTTCCAAAAAATGGCATAAAACAGTGATTTTTACTGCTTTTTGCTAACTTGCCATATTTTTGTGCAAAAACAGCAAAATGAATAAATTCAACAACTTAGATTAACTTTATCAACTACAACTTCCAATTGTTATGCCAAATGGCAAAAAACATGGATTTTGTGGATTATTTAAGGCCAGATTCGCGTGAATACTGATTTGTCAATAGCACAAAGCAATGTAGTTTCTGTCACACAACTAAATCGAAAGGTTCGATTCTTGTTAGAAAGCGGCTTGCCGCAACTTTGGGTGGCGGGTGAAATCTCGAATTTCAAGCGTTATGACTCAGGACATTGTTACTTCAGCCTGAAAGACGCTGGCGCACAGGTACGCTGCGTGATGTTCCGCAATCGGGCCGGATTACTTGATTTTCAACCGCGCGAAGGCTTGCAAGTCGAGGCGCGCGTCGTCGTTACTTTGTACGAAGCACGCGGTGATTTTCAGCTCACCGTCGAGGCAATGCGGCCTGCTGGCCTTGGCGCACTGTTTGAGCGTTTTGAAGCGCTAAAAAAACAACTCGCAGCTGAAGGACTCTTTGATCAAGACAATAAGCGCGCGCTGCCCAAATACCCCAAAGCCATCGGCATTGTGACCTCACCAGCCGCCGCTGCCTTACGTGACGTTTTAGCCACGCTGGCCCGCCGTACGCCCAATACGCCGATTATTTTGTACCCGACGCCAGTACAAGGACTCGATGCCGCACCACAAATCGCCAAAGCGATTCGTACCGCGAGCGAACGCGATGAAGTCGATGTGCTGATTATCTGCCGTGGCGGGGGGAGCTTGGAAGATCTGTGGTCGTTTAACGAAGAAATCGTCGCCCGAGCCATTGCGGCGTGCAATATGCCGGTGGTCAGCGGCGTGGGCCATGAGACTGATTTTACGATTTCTGACTTTGCCGCCGACCTGCGCGCGCCCACGCCGACTGCCGCTGCGGAACTGGTCAGCCCGAATCGGCAAGAGTTACTCAACGTACTTCATCATCAGCAGCAAAGATTAGTACGGGCGTTTGAGCGTGATTTACATAATAAGATGTTGCAGCTCGACCAGCTCGGCCGCCGTTTGCAGCATCCGGGGCAAAAACTGGCGCGCCAACGCGAATCTGTACAGTATTTACGCCAGCGTCTGCAACACAGTTTTAATCTGCAATTGCAACAGCGTAGCCAGCGATTAATGCGCATATCGATGAGTTTAGCGCACCACAAACCCAACTTTCAACGCAGCCGTTTACAGCTTGAACAACTCCAGCAACGCCTGCAGCGCGCGATGCAAAGGCAAATCGAAGTGAAACAGCAGCAAATTGAGCAAGCCACTCTCAAGCTCGAACCCTGGAATCCGCAGGCGGTATTGGCACGCGGCTATGCCTTGGTTAGCCGCAGCGATGGCAGCTTGGTGCGCCAAGCCACCGCAGTTCGTGCTGGTGAAACATTGGCAGTGCAATTTGCTGATGGCAACATCACTGTCAATGTAAATCAAGGCGTGCTACAGCAACATGAGTTGCCGATTTGATATTCTCATGATTTAGCGTATGCCCCCAGCGGGGGTACGCTTGAAATTGAGCCGTGCACCCCAATATTCGTTCGATATCGACGCTCTGTGTAGGCCCGCATGCTGTTTGAATCTCCCCGCGCTTTTTTACGTGCCCTGCCCCGTTTTGCACAAGATGCAAATGACATAGAAATTCTGTCATCAACCGCCGATTTTCGCACTCGCCTACTTGAGCAGATTGCCCAAGCCACGCAGCGCATCTATATCGCGGCGCTGTATTTGCAACACGATGCAGCTGGCGCTGAGATTCTCGCTGCGCTGTATGCCGCCAAAGCGCGACAACCCAAGCTCGATATCGCTATTTTGGTCGACTGGCATCGCGCACAGCGCGGACTCATTGGCGCTGCGGCGCAGTCGGGCAATGCCGGCTGGTATCAATCCGAAGCGCAAAACCAAAAGCTCGAAGTGCCGATTTATGGTGTGCCAGTGCAAACGCGTGAATTACTCGGTGTGTTGCACCTCAAAGGCTTTGTCATTGATGACACGGTGATTTACAGCGGTGCGAGTTTAAATAATGTGTATTTGCATGTTGGTGAACGCTACCGTGCAGATCGTTATCATTTAATTCGTAATCGGCTACTGGCCGATAGCATGGTGCAGTTGATTCAAGATGCTTTACTCAGCCAAACCGCCGTGCATCGACTTGACCGCCCCAATATCCCTAGCACCAAAGACATCCGTGGCACGATTCGTCAATTCCGCCAGCAACTCAAATCAGCCCGCTACACCGTTCCCGCAAGCAGCAAGAACGTCAGCGGTTTAGCGATTACGCCTCTGGTCGGTGTGGGACAAAGAAATCCACTCAATCGACTGATTGTGAAGCTCATTAGCGCAGCCGAACACAAAATCATCATTTGCACGCCCTACTTTAATTTGCCACGCAGCGTCACCAAGGTCATTAAACAGCAGCTCAAAAAAGGCGTGCAAGTCGACATTATTATTGGCGACAAAACTGCCAATGATTTTTTTATCCCCGCCAGCGAGCCGTTCAAAACCATCGGTGCGCTACCGTATTTATATGAAATGAATTTACTGCGCTTTGCCAAGGCACAACAAGCCGCAATTCATGCCGGGCGACTCAATATTTTGCTGTGGAATGATGTGGGCAATAGCTACCACCTCAAAGGCATTTGGATTGATGACGATTACCAATTGCTCACGGGTAACAATCTAAATCCACGCGCATTTAATCTGGATTTGGAAAACGCGCTGCTGATTCATGATCCACAAGGCCAACTCGTGGCGGCGAGCAGGCTAGAGCAGACTGCGATTCGTCAACATACGCAGCGTATTGCTCATTTTAATGAATTAGAAACGCTGGCCGACTACCCAGAAAAAGTCAACAAACTACTGCGCCGACTGTCAAGAATTCGGGCCGATCGTTTACTATCTCGTTTCCTATAGATCGACGTATTTAACTGCAGCCATTGATTGAAAAAGGCTACAGTCAAATACCCACTACATCTGCTTAAACTGTGCAGCATGACTTCGACTCAAGGGCAGCATCGTCGTTGAGTCCTTCAAATAAATGCTTTGCCGACCTAACAAGTCTTTTTCAATTCGATCAATCACTGGCAAACAAACAATATAACTGCGGTGCGTTTGCAAAAAACGTTGCGGATTGAGCTGCGGTAGCAAATCTTTCAGCGAAGTGCGGATTAAAAAGCGCCCTTGCTGCGTGACCACTTCCGTGTATTTCTCGGTCGCCTGAAAATATCGCACTTCATCAATCGCAATCAAGCGCGTGGTATCGCCCAAACTGGCGGTTAACCATTGCAAATAGCGGGTTTGAATGGGGGGTGCCAATTCGCGGTTTAAGCGCGACCAATCGGCTTTGGGTGCGGCGTCACGCTGCAAACGCGCGATGCATTGCGCTAGTCGTTCATCGCTAACCGGTTTGAGCAAATAATCAATCGCGCAGGCTTGAAACGCCGCTAACGCATATTCATCAAATGCCGTCACAAAGATCACTCGCGTTTCTCGTACATTGGCCGCCACTTGCAAACCGGTGAGGCCTGGCATCCGAATATCCAAAAAGGCAAAATCCGGCTGCAACTGGCTCAACAACGCCATTGCTTCAATGCCATTTTTGGCGACTGCGACAATGTCTAGCTCTGGCCACAGCGTACGAATACGCTCGGTTAATGCGGCGCTTAAGAGCGGCTCATCATCAGCAATTAAGGCTGTTGGCATAGATTCAATCCACTTTTAAAGCAATTCATAGGGAAACAATAGCTCGGCAACGACACCATGCGGCAAATTGGGCGACAGCACCAGCTCGGCATTAGCCCCATAAAGTTTACTTAAACGCGCTCTGACATTCGCCAAACCAATCCCTTGTTCGCTAGTTTGACTGAGATTAAAGCCCAAGCCCGTATCAATAACACGAATACGCAGCGTTGTGCCTTCAAGAACCACCGAAATATCAACTCGCCCGCCGGCAATTGCCGGCTCGATGCCATGCTCCAGCGCGTTTTCAACCAAGGGCTGCAGTAAAAGCGGCGGCAATTTGGCATGGCGTAAATGATCGGGTACATGCAGCGAATAGTGCAATCGTTCTCCAAGACGAATTTGATGAATCGCCAACAGCGCGCTCACCAAATCAATCTCTTCAGCCAGCGTGGTCGCGGCTTGGCGGGTGCGTTTGAGGCTGGCGCGCAAATAATCATTTAAATGATTGAGCATGGTTTGCGCCATGACCGGATCGCTGGCAATGAGGCTTTGTAAATTCGCCAAGGTATTAAACAAAAAATGCGGCTCAATCTGTGCTTGCAGCATCGCCAATTGCGCCGCCGTTTCGGCTTGCTGCACTTCGGCCAAAACCCGGCGCTCGGATTCGAGTTCGGCACGGTATTTTTGCGCATGAAACAGCACAATAAAAAAGGCACTGGCGCACGTAGAAACCAAGATGGCAATCGCCACCCAACGCCAAGCAAACTCTGGGGTATGCAGCAAAATGGCCAACACATCCGAAGCACCGAATACGGCACCCAGTTTAAATCCGATCAATAAACTGATCGGTAAAGCCAAGGCCATTCGCCACGGCCAAGCCATTTTATCGGCCAGTAACCATCCCAAGATGGCGTTCACGGCCCAGATGCTAAAACCGATGCAATTCGAAATAATCAAATTGTCGATCAATGTTGTGCGCTCGTCGATCAAGGTGAGTAGCAAGGCAATCACGAAATTGACGCCAAGCATCAACGGTAAATCAGTACGCCAATTACAAAACATCACCCCGTTCGGGCGGATTGTTGAATCAATTTTCATCAGTCGCTCAAAAATAGTATTTTACCAATGCTTGAATGCTCTGCCGCTGCGGCAACGCGCCATACACACTACCCGCACGACCACGCTGATATTGCCATTGCAAGGCCACGTCAGCATGCGTTAAATGGTAACGTGCTTCCAGCCAGCTTTGCTGACTGTGATCGACTAAATCGCGGCGATACATCCAATTCAAATCGAAGTCAGCGACGAGCGCATCGTTCCAAGTCACAAAGGCAAACGCAGCATGTTGCGTTGGCATGTCTTGCCTTTGAAACACCTGACTCCGATACGCCCAATACACCGCAGGCTGTTGCCACGCCGATTGCCAATCGGCTTTATTCAGCGCCGCGCCATTGTATTGATATTCCAGATTCAGCGAAATATTGGCAGGGAAAGTATAGGTCGCCCCCGTTGCGAGTCGCGAATAAAACCGAGTTGGACTATCCACTTGCTTAGACTGATTAAGCAGCGATGCGCTACGCCCACCGCTGTATTCGGCATAGACACTCAAAGCATCGCTAGCCAGTAACGATAAATTAAGCCCGACCTGCGGCGACTGGCCTTGCTCACCAAACACCAGCAACTGCGGCGCAATGCCATCGCTGATTGTTTGTGTTGCTGCAATTTGCCAGCGGTGCCGCAGATTACTCGCGCCAAAGTCGAGCGCAAACGGCGCGGATTCTCGCTGATCACCTAACTTGGGCGCAAACAGCACACTGACAGCGCCGCTATCCCATAGATATTGCCCGCGCAACATCCCTGCGCCGAGTCGATTTTCTCGCAAACTGGATGGCGCAATGGAGACCACCGAGCGCAGCGCCCCGACTTTGAAATAATCAGACGGATTAAAACCCATCGCCACGCCATTGCGCTGATTCACTCGCCCAATATCGAGTGCCTGATTGGGCGAAGCTTGCCAACTTAGATACGCTTCTTTGAGGGTATTGACCGTTTCATGCTGATGATCTTGACCATTCACATCCAAGCGATTAGCCAGAAAAAATTGCAAATTGGGTGCAAGCGTAGTATCAATTTGAAAATCTAATGAGACTCTATCAATGGGTATATCACTGTAGCTATTTTTGGTAAATACCTTGCCTAGCATACCCTCAGTAAATAATTGCCAATCGCGTTTTTCAACCGACTTGATTAGCGTGCTATCCGCTAGATCTAATGCATCCAAGTCACTCGCCGATACCAGTGGACTACACGCCAAACACAGCAATACACCCCACTTCATTTTAATGTCACCACAATCTTATGGTCCTCATTACTCATCTGAATGACCGCATCTTTCCATTTAGGGGGGCCAAATTGCGACGTCGCATCACGACTGGTTCCCAGTGGCTCAGAGGGTGTGCCATAAAAATTCATATCCAATTTTTGATTGTCATTCAGATCTTGATACAGTGAAACCGCATACTCACCACGCGGCAAATCTTTAAAAGTCACTGTCGTTGTTGGTAACGTTGTGACAATGTTTTTGGCTTGAACATACCTCTTTAAAAAATCGTTCTGATTTTGGTAGAGCCCAACTCTAATCTGCCCGCCCGCCTTTTGAATGCCGACCACGTCCACGGTAAGTGTCGCGGCATGGCTCAAGGGGGTAATAAGTAGTGCCAGTAAAATGAATTGAATTTTCATCGTTTATATCCTTATTCAACCTTAAATCGCGGCAAGAAGTCCTTTTGTAGCCAGCTTTCCGGTACATCACGGAAGGCAAAATCACTACTGCGCAGCACCGTCACCCACTGCGGATCTAGGCCATCAATAATCACCGTTTCAGTTGGCCGCTCCTGCCCAAGCAGGTTATCGAACTTGCGGTAATACGCCGTTTTGAGCA
>CAUPHX010000165.1:0-7223 GCA_963511125.1 uncultured Deefgea sp.
CAGGCTTTCTTTGAGTTCGAGCACCAAGCAGACGTTGCTGAGGTAGTTGATTCGGTTCAGCTGCGCTTGATATTCTTGGCTCGCCCAGTTGGAAATCATATTGGCAATCAGCGGTAAAGCCACCGTCGCAATCACATGGTCACCTGTGATGGTGCTATTTGGGGTTTTGATTTGCCATTCGCCATCGATGCGCTCAAACGATTGCACCGGGCTATTTAGAATGATCTGGCCACCGAGTTCACGGATTTTATCGGCGAGTGATTCAGCTAGAGAAACAAAGCCGCCTTTGTAATATGCCAGGCGTTCTTCGCCACCTTTACCGCGTGATCCGCCGCGTAGTTTTAATTTATTCCAAAACCAAACCGCAGAGATTTGATCAGCCACAGGGCCAAATTTGCCCTTCAGTAGTGGTTCCCAAACGATTTTGTAGACTTTTTCACCGCCCATTTCAGTGAGCCATTCTGCGGCCGTTTTATTTTCCAGCTCCATCCAGTTTTCTACTCTGCGGGCACGCAGTGCAAGTAGACCAAGGCGAATGCGATCGAGCATCGGCAACGGTGTGAATTTGAGCAAATCAAGCGGCGTAGAGAGCTTAAAGAAGTTGTTGGCGTAATAGACGCCGGTATTGGTTGGATTGATTGAAACACGGTCTTGTAGGCCAAGTTCATCGATCAGATCCATCACGCTGCGATCATTGGTGAACCAGTGGTGGTAAAAACGATCGAGTTTTTCACCATCCACATCAAATGCGGCGGCTAAGCCACCTAGTTCAGATTCTGCCTCCAAAACGGTGACTGCAATGCCTTTTTTGGCAAGCTCATACGCTGCTGATAAACCGGTAAAGCCGCCACCAATAATGGTGACGCGTTTGGCTGGTGTCGCGCTGGAAGTAATGCTCATGACAAAGTTTCCGTTTTAGGTGTTTTGATTGAATGCCTTGCAATATATAAACCGCCCAGTAAAGTGGGAGGAAACCATAGCAGCGCATGAACTAAGAATGCATAGGCCGTCGCGGCAACTGGGCTATTGCCCAATAATTTCATCGCATAGACGGTAAAGAAATCAAACGTGCCGACATAGCCTGGCGTTGATGGAATCAAGGTTGCTAATGTGCCGGTCGGCAGTGCCAGCCAAGCCGCTTGTGGGGCGCTGAGTGCGGGTAAAGACAGTGCCGCAAAATAAAATACCAAGCCTTCGGCCAGCCAAGCTAATAGTGAGAAAGACAGTAGCTTAAGCATCATGCTGCCCTGCGCTAAGGTTGCTAAAGTGCTGATCGCTTTGTTGGCTTCTTGCTGGATTTTCTCGCCAATCGCAGGAGAAATTCGCTTAATCAAATTGGCTGCAATGCTAATTAGTGGGCTAAAAGAGCGAGGAAACAGTAGTACAAATAAAATCAATGCTGCGCCTGCCAGCAATAAACTCGCGCCAACACCCGCAATCGCATTAATTTGGAATACGAGCAAGGCACCACCGAGCATCACGATGACCATCAATAAATCCAGTAACCGCTCGACAAATAAGGTGGCTAGAACTGTTCCCGAAGTCGTTTGTAGTGTTTTATTAAAGGCAAATGCACGCATCACATCGCCAGCACGAAATGGCAGCACATTATTTGCCGCAAAGCTGGCTAAAAATGGCCCCGCCACTTGGCTTGCGCGCAAATTGGGTGAGTCGTGTTTTAGCATGGCGTGCCAGCGCAAAATGCGGCAGCTATAGCCGACGATAAATGCGGCAATCGCTGCAAAGATATATTGCCCTTGTGCCGCTGCTAAAGTAGCGCCCAATTCACGCCAATCGATGCCGCGCAAAATCAGCCAAGCAAACAGCCCAGCCAGTAACACGCCTAGGCCTAAACGCAGGTATTTTTTATTCATACAATGAGCCTGCGGAGTTATTTGCGGTCGATGACGGGGCTACGGCTATGGGTTGGCATTTCATCACCAGTGTAGCCAATGTATTCCTGCACGATATACAGCGGACGACGTTTGATCTCGTTGTAAATCCGACCAATGTATTCGCCCAGAATGCCGACACAGAGCAATTGCACGCCACCGATAAAGAGCACCGCAATCATCAATGCCGTCCAACCTTCCACCCAAGTGCTGGTGAAAACGCGCATGCCAATGGCGTAAAAAATGCCGAGTAAAGACAGAAAAGCTGCGGTCATGCCCAAGCCAATGGCAAGTTGAAGTGGCTTGCTGGAAAACGACATAATGCCATCAGTCGCAAATCGTAGCATTTTGCGCAAGGGATATTTGGTTTCCCCTGCAAAGCGCTCAGCACGGCGATACGGTAATGCCGTTTGTTTAAAGCCAATCCAGCTCACCATGCCCCGCACAAAACGATCTTTTTCTGGCATTGCACGTAACACATCGACCACTGGGCGGCTCATCAAACGGAAGTCACCCGTATCCAGTGGGATGGGTACATCAGACAGTTTATTCAGCAGTCGGTAAAACCCGCGTGCAGTGGCAAGCTTAAAGGCGGATTCTCCAGGACGTTCGGTGCGTACACCATAAACAACATCATAACCTTCACGCCATTTGGCGATCATTTCATGCACGACTTCAGGTGGGTCTTGTAGATCAGCATCAATCAGTACTACCGCATCACCACGGGCGGCATCAATACCAGCAGAAACTGCGATTTGATGGCCAAAATTGCGCGCAAAGCCAACAATATGAATTTCAGGATTGTTGAGTGCTGCCGCTTTAAGTAAAGCGCGGGTTTGGTCTTTGCTACCGTCATCAATAAATACAAACTCGACGCGTAAGTCGCTGATTCCAGAACGAAATAGAGCGAGCCGTTTTAGCGTTTCGCCAATGACCTCTTCTTCGTTGTAGCAAGGGATAACAAGGGATAGTAATGGGTGATGCATTGAGTCTTCTCCATCCACAGCACGCGGCAGCCAATACTAAGTTTTAGACAAAAGTTGCTTGCATCGGTGTTTCGCCTTGTCGTACTCGAGGTACGGTCCTTGGCTTGCCCGCCTGATCATCAAACTTTTGCTTGTGTGCTTACCATATGACTTTCTACGCGCCGTTTTGTCTTGGCTTATTATTGTGTAGTGTTTTCTGTGCAAGTACAGAATTGGAGCTTACCTTACATCAATGAGGCTGACTTGAAAACCCATGATCCCTATCTAAAGTGATTTTGATGACAATCGGCAGCTGTTGGGTGACTGATTTTTGAGTCGTGCTAAGGTGGCAGTAATTTAGATCAGCAGCGCCGATGCGAGAGAATTGAAAACGCAGCCTGATTTTGTGGCAAAGCCAATCAGGAAATACTGCCGACGCGAGAATGATGGCGTCTTACCATTTCGTGGGCACTGTTGCTTACGGTTGCGTAAATATCGAAGTGATTAGATCGTCGTTTTCTGCCGTCGTGATCTCGCTGTGCCATACAACGGTTGTATGGGGACTTTATCTGGTCGCTGATTAGTTGTGTATTTGGATCCGTTTGGCGAGCTTAATTTCACTTGACGGTATTTTGTAACTCTTTAATCGCATGACTGAGCTGATCTTGAAAATGGGCTTCAGCCAGCAGCGAACTCGATACGTCTTCGAGACCATCTTGGATGATGGTCATCAAGGCGGACTCTTGTCGCTCGGTGAGCTCTAGGCCGACTAAGGCGATCTCAACTTTCATCATGACATTGTTCAAAATAATCGAGGCCGAGGCGCGGCCAGTACGTTGCATTTCATCAATATTGGCCATCGTCGTGGTGAGGTTTTTGATGGTGCTATCAATCGCGCTGCCACGTTGCATCGACTGTGTTGACGTGTTAATCGCTTCCAGACGAATCTCTGCCGCTTCAATGAGCATGGCTAAATGATCGCGCAAACGGCCGCAACGGTCAGGGTCATCGACGGGCATATTGGTGATTAAGCAACGCACATGAGGGTAGGTGATCGACATCCGTGTTTTGTATTGGGTGATGCGATCCATGGCTGCCATATGCTGGACGACCGAGATTTCTAGCTCGGTCGCTGGGCCACGTAGATTCATGGCGAGCGTTTTCCCGGCGGGCAATAAAAACTCGACCACGCTCTCAACATCAAACATGGCGAGTGCTTTGAGTGTCGCATTGGCCAGCTCAAGCGGGGTTTTGCTTTGATTGAAAAATTTGATGCCTTCGAGCATCAGCCCCGTTTCGCTCATGCTGGTCATGGCCAACATGGCGGTATTGGTGGCGTATTGCGCTTGGGATTTGAGCTGGGCGCGCTCACTAATTAATTTCAGTACATGCGCGACTTTGGCCTCAAGTACTTTGGGGTTGACGGGTTTAAGGACAAAATCTTCGCCGCCGACTTCAAACCCCAGCAAGCGATCTTCAATGCTATCGAGTGCGGATAAAAACAGTACGGGTGTTTCACCAATGTCAAAATCAGCTTTGATTTGGCGACACAATTCATAGCCATCCATTCCCGGCATTTTAATATCTGCCAGTATAAGCTTGGGGGCTTTGCTTTGCGCTAGTTGTATGGCAATACTGCCTGATTCTGCTGTGATAACTTGGCAAGTGTCGCTGAGCGCTTCGTGGATAAAATCCAGCATGAATTCATCATCATCAACAACCAATACCAAGGGTTTAAGTAAATCTATCATTTTATCAGTCCTAGTTTGTTGGCTCGTTATGCTTTATCGGGTGTGGGTCAATTGCTTTCCCACGTATTAATCCACGGCCTCAGTTCATCGGCAGGCATGGGGCGGGCGACAAAATAGCCTTGCACTTCGTGGCAACCCATTTTGGCGACTAAATTCCAATCGGCCTGCGTTTCGACGCCTTCGGCGACGAGGTTGAGCGAAAACTGACGCCCCAAATGTACGCTGTGTTCCAAAATAGTTTGGGCTGAACTATTCGTGCTGGCCCCACGAACAAAGGCGCGATCAATTTTTAGCTCGGTAAAAGGCGTTTGCATCAGATGTTCCATCGTGGAAAACCCAGTCCCAAAATCATCAATCGACAGGCCAAATCCTTTAATCCGTAAGCGGGTCAAAATATCCAAACTCAAAACATAATCATGCGAAAGTTGGGTTTCGGTGACTTCGAGGGTAATGGCACTGGGGTCGATATCGTCTGCTTGGAGGATTTTTTCAAACAGCTCGGGCAGCTCAAGTCGATATAAATTATTCATTGAAACATTGACTGATAATTTGAGCGATAAACCAAGGTCTTGCCAGATTTTGAGTTGATGAACCGATTGGCGCAGTACGCAGAAAGTAAATTCATCGATTAAGCCCAAGGCTTCAATCGCGGGAACAAATAAATGCGGGCCCAGTAAACCGCGAGTTGGATGGCGCCAGCGAGCAAGGCTTTCTGCGCCGATTACTCGCCTTTCTTGGGTGCTGACCTTGGGTTGGTAATAAATTTCAACCGCGTTATTGGCCAAGCCCCAGCGCAATTGGGCTTCATCTAACTCAAGTTCTACGGCTCTAGATTCGGTGCTTGCTGTGGGCGTTGTGGCTTGGACCACTTGCTGTTTTAGTAGCTCAGTGAGCGCATTGAGTTTGACGGGTTTGCTTAAGGTTTCGCCTAGTGTTAGTCCAAAAGAATGCGCTAGCCGCTCCGTCGCCTTGAGCACTTGTTCATCCATACCCGATAAAATCGCAATCGAACCGCTGTATTTGAGCTGGCCCAATTCGCGCAAAAATGCGATGCCGTCCATATCGGGCATTTGTAGATCACAAAAAATCCAGTCGGGTTGAGTGGCCTGTTGCGCCAAATAAGCGAGCGCATCACGCGCGCGTATAAAGCGCGTTACCTGATTGACGCCTAGATTGGCGAGTTGTTGCTGCACGACTTCAAGCATGAATTCATCATCATCAAGCAAGACAATATTCAAATTATGGGCCAGATTGGATGGGTTTGATTCGGCGCTGAGGGGCTTAGCTTGCGGGCCAAATAAACCGAGTTGAACAAATTGCGAGCAGGTTTTTTTGAATAGGGTATCCAGTTCGTTAATTTTATTATTCAATTCATCTGGCGGTATTTCTTGAGATTCAAGCTCGGCGAGGTGTTGGCCCAGTGCCATGGCACCCACGGTGCGGGCGCTGGATTTGAGTTTGTGGCATTCGGGGGCGATGCTTGAGTACTGTGCCGTTTGAAGCGCCGCTTCAATTTGCAGGCGTCCTTTTTCGTGGGCGGCAATAAATTTGGCGATGTAACTGCGTTGCCGTTCAGTCG
The DNA here is from genome assembly GCA_963511125.1 of uncultured Deefgea sp. GTDB lineage: Bacteria > Pseudomonadota > Gammaproteobacteria > Burkholderiales > Chitinibacteraceae > Deefgea. The sequence continues at coordinate 6,188 of CAUPHX010000165.1, forward strand.
TGTCACCCAGCATGGAATGAAGTACTGATAAATCGACAATCTCCATGCTGTTTGTCGCAATAGATTCAACCGGCGTGTGTATGACTTGACTTAGGCAGCGCAGTAAAACCTGCGCCAAGTTGGCGACGATGATGGGTTTGCCGATGAAATCATTCATTCCTGCTTCAGCGCATTGTAGTTTGTCCTCGGTTGACACATTCGCGGTCATGGCAATAATTGGGATGTGTCGCCAATTTGAGTTTTTCCTGAGTGTGCGGCAAGCCGTCAGACCATCCATATTTGGCATTTGCAAATCCATCAAAATGGCATCAAATTTGATTTTCTCGGCCAATTTGACGGCCTCAAGGCCATCGTTGGCAATCACCACCTCGATGCCCATCTCTTGCAAAAACTCGGTGCCAATCTGCTGATTAAACGGGTGATCGTCCGCCAGTAGAATATGCTTACCTTTCAGTGCCGCCATGAGTTGAGGCTCAAGTGAGGTTGTTGGCGTACTGATCGCGGTGTTGCATGTCGGTAGCTTGATGCAAAATGTAAACTCGCTGCCTTGATTGGGTGAACTGCTTAATTTGATTTCGCCACCCATTAAATGCACGATTTGTTGGCTAATCGCGAGGCCTAGACCCGTACCGCCATATTTGCGTGTGGTGGAGTTATCGGCTTGTTGGAATGACTGAAATAGATTGGCTTGTGCGGCTGTGCTGATCCCGATGCCACTGTCTTTGACTGAAAAACAGATCATTTCATTGTCTTGGGTCTGCACTGATAACTGAATGTCACCTTCTACCGTAAATTTAACCGCATTACTGATTAAATTAAGCAGTACTTGCCGTAGGCGTAATTCATCGCCCATGCAACGGGTCGGCAGCTCGTTACTTAAATGGAGATGAAACCGCAATCCTTTGGCGTCGATTTGTGCTGAAAATTGCTCTAGCAAGTGGTTCAGTAATTCTTGCAGTCCAAATTCGTGTGCATCCAAACTGAGCTTGCCCGCTTCAATTTTTGAATAATCCAAAATATCACTAATGATGCCCAA
>CAUPHX010000166.1:0-7209 GCA_963511125.1 uncultured Deefgea sp.
ACTGCAAACCCCTCAGACGGCGCTTTCAGCGGTTGTTGCGCGCACGCGCTTAACAGTAGCAGCAAACCCAGAATAAAAAATGCTTTGGCGATTTGCATTTACAGACCCAGTTTTTTCCGTGTCGCTAGCAATGCCTCATCGTCAGCATCCAACAGCGACGCCGCATCGAGCACTTCTACGGCTCTCGCCTTTTCACCTTTTGCCCACAAAGCTTCAGCATAATGTGCGGCGATTTCTGGATCGGGTAATTCGGCGTAGGCGCGTTTAAGCAACTCTAGCGCTTCTTTGAGTTTGCCCTGTTTCAAGCGCAACCAACCCATACTATCTAAAATCACCGGATTATTAGGCTCTTTTGCAATCGCCTTAGTGAGATAGGTATCGGCCTCAGCCAGCCTATCAGTACGGTTTGCAAGAATATACCCAAGTGCATTTAAGCCTTGAACGTGATCAGGATTCAGCTGCAAGTAGCGCAGTAGATCCGCTTCAGCACCCGCAACATCGCCCATTAAATCCAAATACAGCGAGCGGTCATAATACAGTTCGGCTTGCTCGGGGTGCTGCGCGATGGCCGCCGTAATGGTATCTCGCGCTCGCGCCAAATCTTTGCGTTCGCGCCAAACTTGGGCTTCGATTTGCGCTTTATTGATTTTTTGCTCAACGGTCTCAACGGGCAAGGCCGCCAAAGCCGCATCCGCCGCTTTTTGCTGACCCGTTTTTGCATAAAGTCGAGGTAAGCGATTTTTTACTCGCGCCGATTGCTCATCACCCACTTGCAAAAACCATTTGATCGCATCGGCATCACGGTGCTGCTGCTCGGCGATTTGCCCCAAATAAAACCCCAAATGAGCGGCACTTTTAGGGCTAACGTTCACTGCTCGCTCAAAGTAGCTCTGCGCTTTATCTAAGTCGCGCAGCTCCATCGCCACCAATCCTGCGCCAACTAGCGCCTCGAGCTGGCGTGGTTCTTGTGTGAGTGCGGCTTCATATTGCTGCTGCGCCAAAACATAATTTTGGCTCTCAGCGAGATTTCTCGCTTGCGCGATTGAAATGGCCGACGACTTCGGATGGGCTTTGGCGGCGTCTTGCAAGAGTTGCTTAACCGCCGCATTGTCCTTGTTGCCGATCAACTGCGCTTTATAGAGCACTGCAGGCACCCAAGACGGTCGAAATTTTAAAGCCTGGTCCAATTCCTGCAAAGCCAGAGCATCTTGATTGGCATTGCTATACGCCACTGCGCGGGCAAAGTGCGCTTCTGGCATATTGAGATGAGGCTCAGTTAATTGATCCGTCACTGAAATCACTGCGGCACGATCAGCGTCTTTATCCCACAGCGTATGCATTTGCATAAAAAATGGCGCCATTTCAGCCGGTTTGGCATTAAGCATCGCGCGCAAATGCGGCTCCACTTGATCCATGCGTTTGCTACGAATCAGTAAACCGACCAAAATTTGCCGCGCCTGCATTGAATACGGAGCGCCCGCCACCCAGATTTGCGCCGCCTCTTGCGCCACCGCTAACTGCCCCGCCGTCAGACCTAATTGCGTTGCGCGCTGAGCCGCACGTGGGTCTTGCGAGCGTTTAGCAACATCTAGCCACGCCTGTGCGCCTAGCGCAGGATTGCCGCGCTGCGCGGCAACATCGCCCACCAAAAATCGCATCAGCAATTCATCACTGAGTTCCATTTTGGGTAGCATGTCGGGGTTATAGCCGTTGTACTTCGCTGATTCAGACTCGTCGTTGTCTGCCTGAGCGACCGCAGAAGCCGTCGTGATCGGCGTCACTGGCGCTAGTGCGGCACAGCCCGTCAATCCCGCAATCAATACGGCCAACAAATAGTGCATGCGCAAAGACATAGACGATTCCAAAATTTGAAAGGTTAAGACACGATATTAGGTAAACTTGGGGCGAAAGTCCAAACTCGCAAGTAGAGAGCCAGCATCATGCCCGAATTACCCGAAGTAGAAACCACCCGGCGTGGCATTCACGACCATTTGCTCAATGCCAACGTCAGCGAGCTGATTGTACGCAACGGTCGCTTGCGCTGGCCCGTACCCACTGATTTGCCTGAATTACTGGTCGGCAAAACAATATACAGCATAGCGCGCCGCGCAAAATATTTGCTGATTGGATTTGAGCACGGCACTTTGATTATTCATTTGGGCATGTCGGGCAACTTGCGAATTTTGACCGAAGCTTTTCCTGCTGAAAAACATGACCATATTGACTTAATACTCAGCAACGGAAAAAGGATGAGGTATCATGATCCACGCCGCTTTGGGTCTTGGCTGTGGTGCAATACCCAAGCAAACGAGCATCCACTTTTAAAAGCACTGGGGCCAGAGCCTTTATCCGGCGAATTTGACGCAGCCTATTTAATCTCCCAGCTCACCTCACGCAAAACCGCCATTAAACAACTAATTATGGATAACGCAATCGTGGTCGGCGTTGGCAATATTTACGCCTCCGAGTCCCTCTTTCGCGCCCGAATAGCCCCCACTCGCAGCGGAGCCAGCTTGACGATCAGTGAAGTCAATCACTTGGTAACCTGCATAAAAGAAACACTCAATGAAGCGATTGCTGCAGGCGGTAGCACTTTAAAGGATTATGTCGATAGTGATGGGCGTAGCGGCTACTTCATGCTCAATAGCTATGTCTACGGTCGAGCCGAACAGCCTTGCCGACTGTGCGGCACAATAATAAAAACAATTCGACAAGGCCAGCGAGCCACTTTTTATTGCCCGCATTGCCAACTGTGACACCCACCTCACAATAAAAGATGGCACGCGGCATAAACAACGCTAATATTCATGCAGATAACATCTGCGTAGCGCACGAAGCGCAAGGGGCAACAATGAGTACTGATTACCTAAAACCTGAAGAAGTAGCGGCCAACGATCATTTGGTTGCCGATTTTCAAGCCTACAGCGCTTGGCGCGGCTCATTAACGCAATCCATTGCCCAGCTCTCGCGCTGGCTGTCTGAGCAAGACTTGAACGACTCGCAAACCACATTGCGGATTCAAGGTTTGGTCGATCGCCTCAAAGAAGACAAACTCAATATCGCCTTTGTCGCTGAGTTTTCGCGCGGTAAATCAGAACTCATCAATGCGATTTTCTTCGCGCATTACGGCAAACGCATTTTGCCATCCAGCGCGGGCCGCACGACCATGTGCCCAACCGAATTGCTTCACGATGGTTCACGTGCACCTTGCCTGCAATTGCTACCGATTGAAACCCGTGGCGACAATGTCACCACCGTTGAATATCGCAACTATCAGGACGAATGGCACAATATCCCGTTGAATATCGACGACGCCGATTCGATGCAAGACGCGTTTAAAGAAATCGGCAAAACCCAACGCGTGAATGCCGAAACCGCAAAAAAATACGGCCTCTACGACGAAAGCGACCCCGATCAAGTCGTAGGTCTCGATAAAAATGGCGAGGTCGAAATCCCCTGCTGGCGTCATGCCATCATTAACTTCCCGCATCCGCTGCTGGAACAAGGCTTGGTGATTCTCGATACGCCGGGCCTGAACGCCATTGGTACCGAGCCGGAATTGACGCTCAATTTGCTGCCGAATGCGCATGCAATTTTGTTTATTTTGGCCGCCGATACCGGCGTCACCAAATCCGACATTGAAGTCTGGCGCAATCATATTGTGCGCAACCAAAGCGGTAAACGTGGCCGTCTGGTGGTACTGAATAAAATCGACGGCCTGTGGGATGACCTGCGTAGTGCGGCAGAAATTGACGCAGAAATCGCTAAACAAGTAAAAACCACCGCCGATTTACTGGCGATGCCAACGTCGCAGATTTACCCAGTTTCCGCGCAAAAAGCCCTCGTAGCCAAAGTACAAAATGACGATGCGCTGCTGACCAAATCCTGCCTGCTGTCGCTTGAACGCGCCTTATCGGATGATTTGCTGCCCGGCAAACAAGACATCGTGCGCGACGCGACGCAATCCGAAGTCGAAGACGTTGTATCGTCGATTCGTTCGATCTTGCAAGCGCGGCAAGACGGCGTAAAAGAGCAACTGACCGAACTCACGGGTCTGCGTGGTAAAAACCAAGACGTTATCGCGCAAATGATGGAAAAAGTGCAAGAAGACAAAAAGCACTTTGAACAAGGTTTAGTTCGCTTCCAAGCGCTGCGCTCCGTGTTTACCCAGCAAACTAATAAGCTGTTTTCATTACTCGGCAAAGACGCACTCAAAGCTGAAATCGAGCGCATCCGCGACCAAATGGACCGCAGTTTGTTCTCGTTTGGTGAAACGGGTTTGCGCTCAACGATGGATAAATTCTTTGTCGATGTGAATGGCTCGATTGCCAAATCAGCCGAGCAAGTAGCCGAAATCCAAGCCATGATGGCAGCGATGTACAAGAAATTCAGCGAAGAGCACGGTTTGGGCCAAGTGACGCCACCGCCGTTTTCGACATTGAAATACCACAAAGAACTCGCGCGACTGGAAAAATCATTCCGCGAACACTTCAACACTGTTGGTAATCTACTCACCACCAGCCAAGGCCGTCTAACGCGCAAGTTCTTCGAAACCGTCGCCAGCCGCGTGGTGTACGTCTTTGAAGTCGCCAATCGCGACGTGGAAAACTGGCTCAAAGCCGTGATGGCACCGATGGAAACGCAAGTGCGCGAACATCAACTGCAATTACGCCGCCGCCTTGAAAGCATCAAACGCATTCATAACGCGACCAATACCTTGGAAGATCGCATCCAAGAATTGGAAGAAATGAACCGCCAGCTCACCGACCAAATCGCCGAGCTGAACGGAAAACTGCGCCAAGTCTACGGTGCACTGCACGCAGAAATGCAGGAGTTTGCCGCAAAAGCAGCTTAAATCAACGCAACCCATAACGCCGCAGCAATGCGGCGTTATTTATTTTGAAGTTTGAAACTACCATGAAACGGCAACTAATCTGCATTTGCATCCTCCTCGCCACACCAATTTACGCCGCAACAATTTCACTCGACGAGCCCGCTGGCAGCACACTAAACTGGAATCCCGACACCGCCAAAGTGGGTAAAATAACGCTATACCAAACCATCAAAGCTAGCCCCGAGTGCACTATCGATAGCGCACACGAACTGCAATCGGTTGTCGGCCCCATCATTAGCTTTTTAGGTGATTTTGGCGCTGATTGCGAAGGTGCAGCCCACCCCAGCGCAGCGACGCGCTTTGTAGTTTTTGACGCAAGAACCGGTAAAGAACTACCGATTACCACTTGGTTTAATGAAGCCACGATACTCGCCGCACTCAAGGCCGACCCCATCGTAGCCAAAACCATCAAGGGGATGCAGATTAATAGCCTAAGTGATCTCGCCAAGAAAGCAGCCACCGAATGCGAGTTTTCCTATTTTGGCCTCGAAAATAGCTACGCCTTTCATCACCTCAAAGGCAATCAAGTCGCTATCCGATTTGGTCTCTCGCACGGTTGCGAAGTCATGCGCGGCAACTTTACGCAGCTCGGCATTTACCTACCCATACCAAACTCATTACGCCCTTGGCTAGAAAAAGCAAAAGCCCGCGGCTTATTAATGAACAGAATGGAAATAAAGAACAAATAGATATTAATCCGCAAGCTTTTATAAACAATTGCGCACAGGTCAGTACATGTAATACTAATCCGCCAGCGCCAGCCAAATCTCAGTGCGTAAATCTTTTGGCTCGGTATTACACGGATCATTGAGATACAACTCAATCCCCGGCACAGGGAGCGGCATTTCACCGCTTTGCGGCAACCAAGCTCCAATCAGCCATTGATAAGCCTGCTCTAACTCGCTATAAGCACCACGATGCTCAATGACCGCATAACGACCTGCCGTGATTTGCGCTTTTTGTAAATCAGCCGGCAAAGCGCCCTGCTCCGTAATTTCCACACACGCATCAGAACGTAATTCTGGCCCGACAACGCCTTGCTTGACGTCATTTGGATCATCGTGAAATAAACCGAACCAGCGTGGGTTCTGCACAGCGGGCAGCGTAGGCAAAGCCAATTCGAGCAGGCTAAATGCTTCCCCAATATTCAAATACGGGCCAAGATGGCGGCGTGCGGCCAAATGAATCGGCGCAGCCAAAGTTCGTAATTCAACGCTATACATGTCGATCTCCTGAGTTAGTTTAAATTGGAGGCGTTGCTGCAAACGCTGATGGCGATACGCTCCGGGCGTAACGCCATACGCAGCTGCAAATGAGCGAACAAAGGCCGCACTACTTTGATACCCAGCGCGCTGAGCCACTCGCAGTAAAGGCAGCTCACCCACGTGAATCAAGTCACGCGATGCAAAGTGCAATCGCAAGCGTTGCTGTGTTGCCGCTACGGTTTCACCCATCATCTCGCGGTAAATCCGGTGAAAATGAAACGGCGAAAAATGCGCAACTGCGGCGAGCTGTTCCAGCGAATACTGCCGCGTCGGGTCTTGCCAAATGACTTGCACCACCCGCATCAAACGCCGTGAATAGATATCCTTCGTACTAACTTTACTCATCACTCCTCCAGACGCAACAATATGCGGAGCGCATTGATTTAGGTTGCGAAGTTTGGGATATGTGTGGATTTGAAATTCCCGCAAGGAATTGCGCAGCGCAATGCGATTTAGCACCTCCGTCAATCGAAGCATCGTCTGTGTGCGCTACTTGGCTCGGTATCGACGCGATTTGCGTTTTTTTTTCGGCGCTACGGCCTTGGGCGGGATCCGAGTTGGTGGTGTTTTGAAAAATTGATAAGCGCCTGCACAGATAACGGCGATCAAAAACAACAAAATGCACAAACTCAGAAATACGCTCAACCACCGCGCCCCCTGATAGAGCGCATAAACATCCTGCAAATACGATGGCACAGCCCCAATAATCCCAATCGCAAACACCCAAAATATGGCCCATAAAAAATGTTTAATCATGCATATGCTGAAATTTGAAACTCGCCTCGTCGTGGATGAAAAAATCGATGTATTGCCTTCTAAGCATTGAAAATAAAAGGCTACAATCACATACATTGATATATCGAAAAATACCCAAAGCAGCCCCCTCCACGAGCTTAATCATCCTATTGAAATACAGCGCGCACCCGAGCGATTACACTCTACGCCTTCGTCGGTCCATAAATATCGGCGAAATTACTTTGGAAACACTCGGCATCCAGTTCACGACAAAACTGAAGCTGATTATCCCAAAAACGATCATTCATCCAGCCT